>NZ_JBFBIR010000002.1:0-125087 GCF_040685715.1 Kitasatospora sp. NPDC088264 | reverse complement strand
CGTCGACTTCTGCGGTGCCGAGTTCGGGGGCGTCGGTTCCCGTGCGGCCCAGCCCCGCGGCCTCGGTGTCGACCGTGCCGACCGTGCCGAGCCCGTCGGTATCGGCGGCGGCGTCGACTTCTGCGGTGCCGAGTTCGGGGGCGTCGGTTCCCGTGCGGCCCAGCCCCGCGGCCTCGGTGTCGACCGTGCCGACCGTGCCGAGCCCGTCGGCGTCGGCTTCGGTGCCGATCGGGCCGAGTCCGAGCGTGGCGGTGCCGGTGCTGCCCTCGGCCGGTGCTTCCGCGCCGGTGGCCTCCTCCGTACCGTCCCGTCCCGCGATGTCGCCCACGCCCACGTCCACGTTCCCGTCCACGCCTTCGATCCCGGTCACCTCGTCGCCGAGCCCGGTTGTGGGGGCGGCGCCCGATGCGTCCGTGCTCGCGCCGGTGCCGGTGGGCGTGCTGCCGATTGCCGTTCCGGCAGCGGCCGGGCCGTCCGCTGCTTCAGTCACCCCGACCGTCCCGACCGCCCCCACCACCACCTCCGCCGGTTCCGTCCCTCCGACGCTCCGTACCGTTCCGTCCCTGGGCGCCAGTCCGTCCCGGGCGGCCGTCGGCGTCGTGGCGTCGTCACCGTCACCGTCACTGCCACCGCCCCTGTCATCGCCTCCGTCACTGTCACCGTCATCGACGCCGGTGGCGGCCGAACCGCTCGGGTCCGCCGGGGAGAGTGCCGGGCAGCTGCCGGCGCCGCCCAGTGCGTCGCCCGTGGGGGCGGCCGCGGAGGCCTCGCAGGCGGCGGCCGCGCGGTCCACCGCGAGCGGTTGGCGCGGTGGGGTCGCCGGTGGCCTGCTGGTGCTCGCCGCCATCGGGCTGATCACCCGCCGGGTGTTCGCCCGTGATGGCGGTGTCCGGCGGCGCTGACCTGCGCTGAACCATCCCGACCATCCATTCATGTGCCTGCGCGTCAGGTCGGCTTCGGACGATTCGTCAGCAAATGTCGACACACCTCACCTCAAATGTCGCATTTGATGACGTATGAACTTAGCCTGATCTTGGCACTGCCCGTCAGATCCGGGCCGCCCGTTGCGCGACACACCGACCCCGAGGATCCGTGCATGGACGTCACCCGCGATTCTTCGCAGCGACCCGACCACCTGCCCAAGGCGCTCCCACCGGCCTTGCCGGAACGTTCCGCCTCTGGCGCCAGCCCGCTGGCCACCGCCACAGCCACCGTCACGGCCGCCAAGACGGCCAAGCTGCTCGGCCCGGTCGACGGCGGCCCCGCGACCACTCCGTTGGTCGTCGTCCCCGGCCCGGCCTCCGGCGCCTCCGCCGACCTGCGCGATCCGCTGGAGGCGGCCGCCCCGGAGACCGCCGAGATCCCGGAAGCCATCCAGGTCGGCGCCCCCGCGGCCGCCACCTCCCGCCGCCCCCCGCGCGCCGACCAGGCGGTCCGCGAGCACGGCGCCACCGCCCTGCCCGGCTGGATCGCCCTGCTGGTGGTGCTGGTCGGCGTGGCCGGCGTGCTGCTGATGCTGCTGCGCGACGGCGTCATCCCGTACTGGGACGCGCTGCCCGACCTGCGCAGCGCCGCCGCGCAGGCGAGCGGCCAGGCCGAGGTGGACGCCAAGTCGGTCGCCGCGGTCAGCGCGGTCGGCCTGCTCGTGGTGTTCGCGCTTGCCGGGCTGCTGGCCAACGCGGGCGGCGAGACCCGGGTGCTGACCCGCTGGGGCCGCTACCGGGGCACCGTCCGCCGCACCGGCCTGGTCTGGGTCAACCCGCTGCTGCGCCGGCGCCGGGTGGACGTGCGACTGCGGCACTGGCGCAGCGAGCCGGTCAAGGCGGTCGACCGGACCGGCACGCCGATCGTCGTCCGGCTGCTGATCGTCTGGCGGGTCAAGGACACCGCGCGGGCGCTGCTGGCGATCGAGGACCACGAGAGCTACCTGCGCGAGCAGGTCCAGGCGGTACTCACCCGCACCGCGTCCATCCTGCCGTGCGACAGCAACGCGGCGCCCGGGCCCGCGCTGCGTGACGGGCAGTGGTTCGCCGACGAGCTGACCAGAGCACTGGTCGCTGAGGTCGCCCCGGCGGGCCTGGAGGTCTACTCGGCGCAGCCGCTGGCGCTGGACTACGCGCCCGAGGTCGCCGAGTCGATGCGCCGCCGCCGGCTGGCCGACCTGGACGCGGGCCTGCGGACGGTGCTGGTGGACGACGCGGTCGAGGCGGCGGCGCTCGCCGTCCGGCGGCTGGAGCGCGCCACCGCCCACGAACTGGACGAGGCCGCCCGCAGTGCGCTGATGGAGCAGTTGCTGGTCGCCTTCGTCGCCCCGGCCGGAGTGGCCGCCTCGGTACCGCCCCCGGCCGCACGGGCCGGGCGGAAGGAAGGACGACCCGCATGAGGATAGCCACCGGCGCGTACGCCGATCCCGGCCTCGACCTCGACGCCGATTTCGACGCCGCCCTCGACCGGGGCCTGATCGGCTTCGAGGAGAGCACCGGCAGCATCCCCGCGATCGCGGGGTGCGGCTGCCCGAACTGCGCGGCCCGGCCGCGCACCGCCCGCCCCGCGGCGGGGACCGGCGGCAGCCGAATACACCGCGCCGTGCGAAGTACCTGCCTGGCAACCACCGTGCTGGCGGGCGCCGGCGTGGTCGGCCTGACGGCCGGTGCCGGGTCCGCGCACGCCGCGGCCGGGAAGCAGGGCTGGGACGGGTCGAAGTACTGGTTCAAGAACGGCAGCGGCGAGTGGCGGTGGACCAGCCACTACGACGTCTACGCGGGCCGCACCGGCCAGTCCGGCGGCTCGGGCGGCTCGGGCGGTGCCAGTGGCAAGGCGGCCGCCGTGTCCAACGGTTCGGCCTCCTCCGCTTCCTCCTCCGGACTGCGCCAGGGCTGGGACGGGTCGAAGTACTGGTTCAAGAACGGCAGCGGCGAGTGGCGGTGGACCAGCCACTACGACGTCTACGCGAGCCGCACCGGCCAGTCCGGCGGCGGCGCTGATCCCGCTCCCGCCCGGCCCGCGGCCACGCCGTCGGCGGACCAGGCACCGGCCTCCGGCAGCATGGAGGCGGCCATCGACTACGCGCTCGCCCAGCTGGGCAAGCCGTACGTCTGGGGCGGCAACGGCCCGTCAGGCTACGACTGCTCGGGGCTCGTCCAGCAGGCCTACCGGCGCAGTGGGATCAGCCTGCCGCGGGTGGCCGACGACCAGTACGCGGCCACCACGCCGATCAGCGCGGGGCAGCTGCGCCGCGGCGACCTGGTGTTCTGGTCGGACAGCGGCCGGGCCTCCGGGATCCACCACGTGGGGATCTACCTGGGCGGTGGCAAGTTCGTCGAGGCGCCCCGGCCCGGCAAGACGGTTCGGGTCTCCACTCTCAACTCGGGCTACTACCCGACCCACTTCGGGCGGCCGTAGCGCCGGGGCGCACCGGGCCCCCGACGGCACGCCGCTGTCGGGGGCCCGAAGCGTGACCGTGGCCACCTGGTCGTCCCCGCGGATACATCGGGTGCGCAGTTCGGGCCCGATCTGCCAATGGGCCGGTGCGCCAAGCGCGTTGGCCGTCCTTTTCCGGGCCGATTCGCCGACCGCCCGGAAAATCGCCCGGATTTCGTCGACGGTGCCGGCGCGGGCCCTCAGATCGGCGGGGCCGACGGTCATCCTGCGGGTGTTACCGCCCGGGCCCGGATTGTCTGCGGAATCGAGGGCCGGGCGCGCGTACTTCTTCCGGTCCTCGTCGTCGTCGAAGAGCCCGTCCCGGGCGGGATTCCCGGGGATGCCGCCGCCGTGGTGGATTCGGCGTTGAAGTCCCGCTCCGCGTCAGGTCGTTCGTGGACCAAGTCTGATCACTGCGGACGGCGTTCCCAACCGGGCGGGGTTCGCCGGGAACGGGCGCAGGCTGCGAACGGGCCCGGGTGGGGGCGGGTTCGCAGCCTGCGGGTGGGGCGGGGTCAGGCGGAGGCGGCGTCGAGGAGGGCGGTCTGTTCGGGGGTGAGCCGGAGCGTGGTGGCTGCCAGCAGGGGCGGGAGCTGCTCGACGGTGCGGGCGCTGGCGATGGGGGCGGCGACCGTCGGCCGCCCGGCCAGCCAGGAGAGGGCGACCGTGGCGAGGGCGACGCCGTGCTCCCCGGCGACGGTGTCCAGGGCTGCCAGCACCTTCGGGCCGCGCGGGTCGTCCAGGTAGCGGGCGGCGCCCTCGGAGCGGGCGCTGTCGACGCCTGGGCCGCCGGGGCGGTACTTGCCGGTGAGGAACCCGGAGGCGAGCGCGTAGTACGGGACGGTGGCGAGGCCGTGCTCGGCGACCACGTCGGCCAGCGGGCCCTCGAAGGTGCCGCGCGAGACCAGGTTGTAGTGCGGCTGGACGGCGACGTACTTGGCCAGGCCCTCGCGGTCGGCGAAGGCCAGCGCCTCGGACAGCCGCTCGGCGCCGATGTTGGAGGCGCCGACCGCGGCGACCTTGCCCTCGCGGACCAGCTCGTCCAGTGCGGTGACGAACTCCTCGACCGGGGTGTCGTCGTCCCGATGGGTGTAGTACAGGTCGATCCGCTCGACGCCCAGGCGGCGCAGCGAACCCTCGGCCGCGGCCTTGATGTTGGCCGCGCCCAGACCGCCGGCCTCGGGATGCATGCCGACCTTGGTGGCGATCACGACGTCGTCGCGGTTGCCGCGGCTGCGCAGCCAGTTGCCGAGGACGGTCTCGGACTCGCCGCCGGTGTTGCCCGGGGCCCAGGCCGAGTAGACGTCGGCGGTGTCGACGAAGTTGCCGCCGGCCGCGGCGTAGGCGTCCAGGACGGCGAAGGACTGCTGCTCGTCGGCCGTCCAGCCGAAGACGTTGCCGCCGAGGGAGAGCGGGAAGACGGACAGGTCGGAGGCGCCGAGGCGGACCCGGCCCGGGGCGTCGCTGTGGTTTCCGGTCATGGTCGGATTCAACCGGATCGCACTGGGCGGCATTCCGCGTGTCGGGCGGACTTCACGAGGATGTCGTACCGCCGTTGCGCGACCGGGTGGTGGGGGTCGCGCAGGAGGGGTCCGGGGTGTCCGTGAGGTGGGCGGATTCGTTAGAGTCCGTGCCATGGCTGACAACGACTACGACCCCGCCGGCAGCACCCAGATGTTCCGGGCGTTCGTCGACGAGACCCCGGCGGCCCCGCAGGCGCCGGGCACCGTCTCCACCTACGGCCGCAGCAACAGCGGTGGTGGTGGCCGCACCGGCGTGATCGCGCTGGTCGCCGTCATCGTGCTGGCCGTGTTGGGCGGCGTCATCTGGCTGGCGGTCAAGTGATCCTCGCGCGGGTGACCCGGACGAGGGTCACCCGCGCGACGGAAACCGGTGCGCCGAGAACCGGTGCGCCGGTGCTCAGCAGGGCTTGCGCCAGGCGTCCAGGTCGAGCTTCTTCTGCATCGAACTGAAGCCGAGCGACTTGGCCTTGGCGCAGAACTGGTCCGTGCCGAGCTTGTACTCGACGTGGAAGACCGCCTTGCCCGCCTTGACGAACGGCGCGACCCGGTCGCACTCGTCGAACTGCGAGCACTCCTCGTTGACCGCGAAGTCGAAGTCCGGCAGCAGCGCCGGGATCTGGTCGAGGTCGTTCTTCAGACCGATGGCCAGGCCGCGTTCGTGGGCGAGCTGGGCCAGCATGCGGTTGTACTTGATCTGGTCGTCAGGAGTGAGCGGGAAACCGCTGTTCTGGTTGTAGGCCTCGATGGTGTCCGGCTCGATGGCGTCGAAGCCCTTGCTCTTGCACATGTCGAAGCGGGCCGCCATCAGCGGCTTGAGCTGGTCGAGCTTGCGGATGTCGAACCACTTCTCGCCCTTCCAGCCGGTGTCGGAGCCCTGCAAGGACTTGGCGAAGGCCGCGGAGTCGGGGCGGAAGTTCTCCCAGGAGCCGGCGTTGATGTAGCAGATCACCTTGCGGCCCTTGGCGTGCAGCGCGGCCACCACCGAGGCGTCGTTCTCGAAGCCGTCGATGTCGTAGACCGGGACGTCCACGGACTGGTCGACGGTGCCGCCGAGCTGCCACTGCCAGGCGAGGCCCGGGGTGGGCTGCCAGCGGGCGCCGGCGGGCTGCGGGGCGGTGGTGCCGCCGGGAGTTCCGCCTGGGGTCCCGGGGGTGCCCGGGGCGGTGGTGGCGCCCGGGGGCGTGGTGGCGGCGGGCGCGGTGGGCGAGCCGGGGGCGCTGGGCGTGCCGGGGGCCGGGGGTGTGGTGCCGGCGTCCGACGGGGTGCCCGGGGTTGCGCTGCCGTCCGGGGTGGTCGGGGCGGTGGCCGCGGGCGGGCTGCTCGGGGAGCCGTCGGCCGAGGAGCCGTCGTCGTCCGAGCCTGAGCTGCTGCACGAGGTCGCCAGCAGGGCGGCGGCGATGGTGATGGCGGCCGGCAGGAGCCGGGTACGGCGGTTCACGGTAGTCGAACTCCGGATCGGGTCAGGTCAGTTCAGCAGCGGTCAGGCCGTAGGGCAGGGTGCGCCAGGGGTTCTCCCCGGCGCCCGGTACGGCGCAGCCGACGCCGGCCCGGCGGGCGGCGATCAGCGCGGTGGCGTCCTCGGCGTGTTCGGCGGGGACGTCGTACACCAGGTGGCAGAAGCGGGAGGCCGCGTGGCGGCCGGTCCACAGCGGGAGCGTCATCGCGCGGTACGTGTCCCAGTCGCCCTCGAAGGTGACCAGCAGGTCGGCCAGGCCGACTTCGGCGTACCCCGGGTCGGGGTGCTCGCCGTGGCCGAAGACCACGGTGCCGCAGCCGGCCGCGCGCGCGGCCGTGGCCAGCCGCCGGTAGTGCGCGAGGGCGCCCGGGTGGGTGGCCACCTGGTCGAGGTAGACGCCGGTGATGTCGTGGCGTTGACGGTAGGTCAGGATGTCGGCGACCACCGCCGCGTGCGGTCGGCGGCCGTAGTCGGTGTCGGTGTAGCCGACCAACGGCACTCCGGCCGCGCGGAGTCGGTCGGCGGCCTCGGCGAAGACGTTGTCCGGGTTCTCGCCGGGCCCGTCGGCGAGGTTGAGCACGACGGCGGCGATCCGGCCCGGGTCGGCGGCGGCGACCGCCTGCCAGGCCGCCGGGTCCACCGCGGGGTGGACGTACAGCGGCACCAGCAGGCGGCCGTCGGGGATGATCCCGCCGGTCATGCGACGACCGGTGGGGAGGCGGGCTGGGCGGTGCTGAGCCACAGGTCGCGCAGGGTGTCGGCGAGGTCCGTCTCCGGGTGCCAGTCGAGCTCCCGGGCGGCGGCCGACACGTCGGCCTGCTGCCAGGAGACCGCGGCCGAGCGCTCGGAGCCCGCCCCGCTCTCGTCGATCCGGCCGGTGAAGCCGGCCGCGGCGGCCAGCCCGTCCGCGATCGCCCGGACCTGCCGGGCCTGCCCGGAGGCGAGGTTGAGCACTCGGGGGAGCGGACGGTCCGCGGCGGCGGCCAGGCCGACCGCGCGGGCGATGTCCCGGGCGTCGACGAAGTCGCGGTAGGCGGAGAGGTCGCCGACCGTGATCACGCCGTCGGCGCCCTCGGGCGCCACCCGGAGCAGCTCGGCGGCCAGCCGGCCGGGCAGCGAGCCCGCCGGTGCCCCCGGGCCGACCGGGTTGAACACCCGCAGGACCACGGCGTCCAGCGCCGAGCCGGCCACCGCGAGGGAGCCGGCCAGCTTGGTCGCGCCGTACACGCCGACCGGGCGGGCGTCGGAGTCCTCGGACAGCGAGCTGCCCGCCGGACAGACGCCGTACTCGCCGGCCGAACCGATGTGCACCAGCCGGGTCTTCGGGGCGCCGAGCTGCAGCGCCTCGCAGAGCACGGCCGGGCCGCGCGCGTTCACCTCGGCGAGCTTGACCGCGCTGCCGGCCACCGCGCCGGCGAAGTTGACCACCACGTCGGGTGCCAGCGCGGCGAGTTCCTCGCCGAGCGGGCCGGCCTGGGCGGTGGCCAGGTCCAGCCGGAGGTCGTGGGCGGGCCGCCGGCCCGCGGTCAGCACGGTGGCACCGGGCAGTGACCGCAGGACGGCGGTGGCGTGACGGCCGAGGAAGCCGTCGCCGCCGAGGAGCAGGATTCTCACGCGGCCCGTCCGTCACTCTGGGCGCCCGCGGTGGCGGGAGCCTCGGCCGTGTCGTCCGGGGCGGTGCGGGCGGCCGGGATCGGCAGCTCCGCCACGCCCTGGCCGGCGGCGTCCGACTCGAAGGGCATCAGCACCGGTCGGATGGACGAGAACTCGGCGTTCGCCCGGTCGTAGTCGTCCGGGCGGCCGATGTCCAGCCAGTAGCCGCCGAAGTCGTACGCGGCGGGCGGGGTCTTGGCGGCGAGCAGGTCCAGCACCAGCTCGTCGAAGCCCAGCGGCAGGCCGGGGGTGTACTTGGCGAGTGCCGAACGGGACACGCCGTACACGCCCATCGAGACGCGGTAGTCGATGCTCGGCTTCTCCTGGAAGCCGGTGATGCTGCCGGACTCGGCGGTCAGCACACCGAAGTCGATCTTCACCTGACGGGCGTAGGTGGCGATGGTGAGCGGCGCCCCGGACGCCTCGTGGTGCTTGAGCACCCCGGCGAAGTCCAGGTCGGTGAGGATGTCGCCGTTCATCACCAGGAAGTGCTCCGGCAGGCGGTCCTGCATGGTGAGCAGCGGGCCCATGGTGCCGAGCGGGCTGTCCTCGACGGCGTAGCCGACCCGCAGCCCCCACTGGGAGCCGTTGCCGACGTACGCGCGGATGATGTGGCCGAGGTGGCCGATGGCCAGGGTGACGGTCTTGAAGCCCGCGGCGGCGAGCTGGCGCATCACGATCTCCAGGATCGCGTGCTGGTCGCCGATCGGGACGAGCGGCTTGGGAAGCGCGGTGGTGTACGGGCGGAGGCGGACGCCCTTACCGCCGGCCAGGATCACTGCATGCATGGTGTTTCCCCCACGGAAAGGATGTGCAGGACACGAACCTTGGTTACCAGGACGGGCATTGATCGCTACGGCGGTCAGACGTTGTAGATGTCGGTCTTGTAGCGGGCCAGGTTGGCCGGGTCGCGGAAGAACTCGATGGTCTGTTCCAGGCCCTGCTCCAGGGTGAACTGGGGGGCCCAGCCGGTGGCCTCGCGCAGCCGGGTGGCGTCCGCGACCAGGCGCATGACCTCGGAGTTGGCCGGGCGGATGCGCTGCTCGTCCTCCTTCACCAGGAGGTCGACGCCCATCAGCTTGCCGACCAGGGAGACGAGGTCGCCGACCGAGATCTCGCCGCCGGTGCCGGCGTTGAAGGTCCTGCCGACCACGGTCTCGGCGGGAGCGGTGCCGACCGTGCGGAACGCGTGCGCGGTGTCCTTGACGAACGTGAAGTCGCGGGTCGGGCGCAGGTCGCCGAGGGTGATCTCGGTCTCGCCGGCGGCGACCTGGGCGATCACGGTCGGGATGACGGCGCGCATCGACTGACGCGGGCCGAAGGTGTTGAACGGGCGCAGGGTGACGACCGGGGTCTCGAAGCTGGCGTGGTAGCTGTCGGCCAGCCGGTCCCCGCCGGCCTTGGAGGCGGCGTACGGGGACTGGGTGTTGATCGGGTGGTCCTCGGTGATCGGCACGGTCTGCGCGGTGCCGTACGTCTCGCTGGTGGAGGTGTGCACCAGGCGCGGGATCTCCTGGTGGCGCACCGCCTCCAGCACGTTCAGGGTGCCGGTGACGTTGGTGTCGACGTACGAGTGCGGGGCCCGGTAGGAGTACGGGATCGCTATCAGGGCGGCCAGGTGGTAGACCGCCTCGGTGCCCTTGACCAGGCCGTTGACCGAGCCCGGGTCCCGGACGTCGCCGAGGACGATCTCGACCGAGTCCAGCACCTCCTTGGGCAGGGTCTCCAGCCAGCCGAAGGACGAGAAGGAGTTGTACTGGACCATGGCCCGGACCTGGTGCCCGTCGGCAACCAGGGACTCGACGAGGTGGGAGCCGATGAAGCCCTCGGCTCCGGTGACCGCGACGCTGCTCATGCGTGATTCGCTCTCTCGATTTTGGGAACGGCCGGACTCCCGGTGGCGACCGGCCGGTGGTGGTTCAGCTGTGCCGTGAAGCGTGTGCGGGTGAAGCGTGTTGCGGTGAAGCGCGTTGTGGAGCGTGTTCAGGTGGAGCGGGTCCAGCGGTGCACGCGAATTGGGCGTGCGTGATTTCGGTGTTCAGCGGTGCTGGGTGGTGCGGCCGAGCGCAGGCCCGGCGATGGCGGTGAGGAGCAAGGCGGCCGCCCCGCAGCCGATCAGCTGCAGGACGATCGGATCCGCACCGGTCAGCAGCCCGGCGCTCTCGGCACCCGCGGCGGCCAGACAGATGAGGGCGGTGCTCCAGCTGAACCCGAAGGCGTTCAGCAGCAGCGCCAGCCAGAGCGAGCCGCCGAGGAGCAGCATCGCGCCGAGCTGCGGCACGCCGAGCGCGGGGGCGCCGGGCCACAGCACGGTCGTGGCGGCGTCCAGCGCGGCCACGGTGGTGAGGTAGATGAACAGGCAGCCGAGCAGGATCCCGCCGGTGCGGCGGGTGAACTGTCCGCTGGTGTGACTGGTGCGCAGCGCGGCCACGGCCATCGCCCGGTAGCGGAAGAGCAGCCACTCGGCGAGGCCGAGACTGAGCGTCAGCGCGATCATGGCCGGTCCGGTCGGGGTGGCCTTCGCGCCGTGCGCGGCGCCGGTCTGCACGGCCTGGTGGATGGTCTCGCCGAGGCCGGCGATCAGCGTGAGGGTGCCGCAGGCCAGGCCGAACAGCAGGTGCGGGACCTCCTGGCGGATCGGCAGCTTCAGCTCGACGGACTCCTTCTCGCCGCCGCGGATGCAGAACAGCAGCTCCCGGGCGGCCAGGCCGACCGCCAGCACCAGCGAGACGAGCAGCACGACCGTCCGCACGACCTGCGGGACGTCCGCGGCCAGCACCACGCCCGCGCCCACCGAGGCCGGAACCAGGGCCAGCAGCAGGAACTTCTCCCGCCCCAGCACCAGCAGGACGGTGGCCGCGCCCAGGTACAGCGACTGCCCGGCGGCGAAGAAGAGCGCGCCCAGCGGCCCGCCGACCACGTACGCCGCGGTGGACGCGACCAGTGCGCCCAGCGGCGCCCCGAGGGCCAGGCAGATCGCGGCCTCGCGGCGCCGCAGCCGGCCGAGCCAGCGGTACGAGCGGTGTGCCAGCGCCTGGTTGAAGCCCCAGCTGACCAGCGTCGCGACGGACAGCGCGAGCATGCCGGAGGGCAGGCCGAACCGCATCCGGGTGGCCGCGAACAGGTTGGCGCCGAGCAGGTAGCCGAGCCCGGGCAGGGCGAACACCAGGCCGCGCACGACGCAGCGCCAGGGGTCGGCCCGCCACGGGTTGGCGAACTCGGAGCTCGGGCCGGGATAGCGGCGCTCGACCTTCTCGAACAGCTCCTCGGCGAGGGTGAACGAGTCGGGGCGGCCGTACAGCAGGGCGGCCTGCTCGTCGGAAAGGCCGTCGGACTCCAGGAACGCGGCGATCTCGTACGGGTGGACGGCATCGGCGCAGATGTCGTGCAGCCGCTCGGCGAGCTCGTCCAGCGGGTCCGCGGAGAGGTCGAGCTGCTCCTCGGGCTCGGGCTGGGCCGGCAGGGCGGGGCGGCGACGCTTGAGCGGCAGGGTGCGCAGCTGCATCGTCCGCTCGGAGCCGCCCTCGTCCTCCACGAGCCGCAGGGGGCCACTCATGCTGCCACCTCGCTGCGCTCGGCGGCCGCTTCGCGGTACACGCACCTTTTGATGGTTCTCTCGCTCCGCTCGTTCACGCGCCCCCCGCTGTGCTCGGCGGCCACTTCGCGGTACACGCACCTCTCGATGGTTCTCTCGCTCCGCTCGTTCACGCGCCCACCTCGCTGTGCTGGGGCTGGGCGGCGGCGAGCTGCTGGTCCCAGTCGGTGGTGGGGGTCTGGTCGGTGACGGCCACCACGCCGTCCGGCATCCAGCGGGCGGTGCCGAGGAGTTCGGTGTAGATGCCCCGGAAGCCGTCGATGTTCTGGCGGAGCGTGAACTGTTCGATGACCCGCAGCCGGGCCTGTTCGCCCAGGCGGGCGCGCCGTTCGGCGTCGCGCAGCAGCTCGATCGCGGCGGCCGCCATCGGTTCGGGTTCGCGGGGAGGGACGACGAGTCCGGTGTCGCCGACGGCTTCGCGGACGCCGCCGACGTCGGTCGAGACGGTCGCGCGGCCGCAGGACATCGCCTCGATCAGGGTGAACGGGAAGCCCTCGCTGATGCTGGAGAGCATGACCACGTTGCCCGCCGCGTACGCGTCGGTGATGTCGGCGACGCGGCCCTCGAAGGCCACCGAGTCGGCGATGCCGAGTTCGGCGGCCAGGGCTATGCAGCCGTCCCGGTAGGCCTCGCCGCCCTTGGGGGTTCCGCCGAAGAGCCGCAGCCGCGCCTCGGGGATCTCACGGTGGACGATGGCGAAGGCCCGGATCAGCGTCTCCAGGTCCTTGATCGGGTCGACCCGGCCGGCCCAGCTGAGGGTCGGCGTCTCGGGTTCGGGACCGGCGGGCGGGAAGGCCGCCGGGTCCACGCCGTTGTAGACGGTGCGGATGTGGGCGGACGGCGTGCCGCCGCGCTCCTCCCAGCGCCGGTTGTACCGGTTGCCGGGGGTGACCAGCGCGGCCTGCCGGTAGCTCTCCTCGGCCAGCATCCGGTAGAAGCCGAGCAGCAGCGCCTTGACCGGCCAGCGGTACGGGCCGGTGCGGTAGCCGAGGTAGCGCTCGCGCAGGTAGATGCCGTGCTCGGTGAGCAGAAACGGTACGCCGTACTGCTGGGCGGCGATCAGCCCCGGCAGGGTGGCCAGCCCGCCGCTGGCGGCGTGCGCGACGCCGCCGGTGGGCGGTTCGACCGAGAGCGGCCGCAGGGCGTGCTCCAGCAGGTCGGTGGCGTTCAGGGCGTCGTGCATGGTGGGCCGGGAGACGGCGGTGGGCAGGTAGTCACGGGTCCAGACGTGCTGGAGGGTGCGCAGGGCGCGCTCGCTGCGCAGCGCCGGGCTGAGCAGCCCGCGCCGGGCGAGGTCGGCGAAGCCGTACAGCTCGGTGCCGAAGTGGGTGGTGTAGACCGGATCGAGGATGGAGTGGAGGAAGCGCTCGTACGCGTTGAGGAAGCGCCGCATCTCCTTGCCGCGGGGCGGTCCGGCCTCGGAGGCCGGACCCCACAGCGGTGCGGTCGTGACCGACCGCACGTTGGCGGGCAGTTCCCAGGCCAGCGGTTCCTGGCCGGTACCAGTGACGGCGATGACGTCGAAGTCGACGTCCGGCATGCCTTGAACGAGCTGGTCGCACCAGACACTCACACCGCCGTGCTGGTGCGGATACGTCCCCTCGGTGAGCAGGGTGACGCGCATCTCCTGTCCCCCCTCCTGTTCCTTGCTTCGGTGTCCGGTCTGGGTGGCCGGAACGGGACCCGAGGCAGGGCCGGACCGGGCGACCGGCCCGGCCCCGCCATCGGGTGCTGCGGGCTACCGGTTGCCGGAGCGTCCGGTGGTACTGGTGCCGAGCGAGGCCGCCCCCCCGGTGGCCTTACCGCTCTTGGCGGCAGCGGCGGTGCCGCCGCTGCCGTCGGTGGCGACGCCCTTGCCGGGCACCGGGGTTCCGCTACCGGGGACCAGGGTCGGGGCGCTGGTACGACCGGTGTCGCTCGGGCCCACCGGGACGGGAGTGGCGACGCCCTGCGGGACGACCTTCTTGTCCGCCGGGGCCGGGGCCGGGACGGACTTGGCCGCGACGCCGGGGGCGACGGCGGCCGGGGCGGCCGGGGTGCCGGCCGAGGGGAGCTGCAGGGAGACGCTGCTCTGCAGGGTGCCCGGGGACACCCAACCGGAGAGCGTACCGGCGTAGGACGAACCGAAGGCGGTCGATCCGATGACCAGCTTCTGAGAAGTTCCGGTCGGCATGGTGGCCTGGACCTGAACACCGGCCGGAGCGTTGACCGTGATGGTGTTGCCGACCCGGTAGCCGGTGACCTGGCCGGCCGAGATGGCCGAGTTCCAGGCGGCGCGGCGCTGGAACTCCAGGCCGATCTCGCGCTCGCCGAGGTTCACGATCGGGGTGTTGTCGGCGTGCAGCGACCGGTAGGTGCCGAGGATCTTCTCCAGCACCGGGTAGAGGATCCGGTCCTCGGACAGGTTCGACTGGTGGATGAAGTGTGGCCGCGGGTCGTTGCTCAGCACGTGCCCGAGGTCGATCCGGGCCTCCAGCGGCACGATGTACGACTGGAATCCGGTGTTGGCGTCCAGCGGCTGCGTCAGGCAGGTGGAGTTGGCGTTGTTCTCACAGACGCCGCTGCCGCCGTTGGCCTTGCTGGTGTAGATCCAGTTGTACTCGTCGGCCTCCTCCTTCGCCGTGCCGGCGTTGTAGAAGACGTTCATCGGGTAGCGCGGCACGGTCAGCGTGGACGAGCCGACGGTCCGCTGGGCGGGCTCGCGGGAGGCGTCGCTGCCGGTGAACTTGATGCCGTTGGCGGCCAGCGCCGGCGCCAGGTTCGGGTTGTCGCTGGTCTCCTGCGGGGCGGTCAGCAGACCGGAGTGCTCGCCGGTGACCAGGGCCTGCGGGTCGACCTTCAGGCCGTTCTTGGCGGCCCAGTCGAAGTTGTCCTTGATCTGGCCCGAGATGGTGTTCTGGTCGGTCCAGACGGTCTTGCCCGAGGAGTCCTTGGTGCAGCGCCACGGCACCACGGTGACGTCCTGGACGCAGCCCAGGTACGGGTGGGTGTAGGTGTGGTTGACCCAGCGGTAGCTGTTCTGGTCGGCGATCATCTGGTTGGCCGTGGGGTCCACCGTGGTCTGGTGGTCGGCCTTCCAGTCCTCGCTGCCGCCACCGTTGAACACCATGTCCAGGGTGAAGTTGTTGGCGGTCTGCCACTGCTTGAGGTGCTGGGCGTCGTCCGGCGTCATCCGGATCGGGCTGGCCGTGTCCGGGGTGCCGGGCGGGCAGGTGACGTCGCCGGGGGTGCACTTGAGCACGGTGTCCCAGCGGTCGTCGGCCAGGAAGACGTCGTCCACGTGGGCCGCGAAGTAGTTGCGGTCGTAGCCGAGGTGGACGCCCTGGGTGATCCAGTCGACCATGCCGCGGGCCAGCAGGCGGTACTGCTGCTGGTACTGGTTGTAGACGAACGTGACGACCAGTTCCTTGCGGCCGTCGTGGGTGTACTCGCCGACCAGCGAACCGCGCGAGGTGGTGCTCGGGATCGCGGCGTCGACCAGCGGGACGAACGAGGCGCCGGCCGGCAGGTTGGCCAGTGGCGTGGCCAGGTAACCGTAACTCTCGCTGACGGTCGGGTCGTTGTCCTCGAACGGAACGCTGCCCTTCAGGTACCCGAACGGGCCCGAAGTGCCGGCCGTGGTGGTGGCGCCCTGGAATCCGTCCAGCGTGCCGTAGTAACCGGGATTCACCGCGTAGTTCAGCCCCACCGCAGGACTGGCGAACGTGTACGCGTCGATCTGCCGGATTCCGAATGCGGCTTCGTAGCCCGCGATGGCCGTCATCTCGGCCGCACTGTTGGGGAAGGGGTTTTCGTTGGGAAGGACGATGCCCTGGTACTTCCCGCGGGGCTGGCCGTTCACCGTGTCGCTGAGGAAAGCGGAGTTGATGATGGGACGGTTGGTGTCGTTGAGGTTGACGACCTTGTACGGGGTGCCCTGGTTCTTGAGTTCGGCGGTGATCGCCGCGACCGACGGGCCTCCGTCGTCGATGACCAGGATGGTGAGGTCGATCCTGGGCGGCGTGTCGCCGTGGGCCAGGGTGGTCTGCAGGCCGCTGGCCAGCAGAACTGCCGCCGCGCACGCGGCAACTCTTCGGGTCGCTCGACCCATGGTGATCCTCCCCTTGGGTAGGCGCCTCGCTGCTCAGCGCTCGCCTGCCCTGTAGCTGTTCGCGGGCAGCAGGCTGCCCGGCGCCCATCCTGGTCGAGGGGGGCCTCTGCGAGGGACCAATTGGGCGAGAGTGCAGCGAACCTGTTACCAACGTTCATGGCGAAGCCATGAAGGCGCCGATTGTGACCGGAACCGGACCGGCCATGCAAATAATGAATTGAGAATGAAAAAGCGGAAGCTGAGAGCTACACCTGGTTACCGCCCGTGCGGCTTGGGCGGACCACCGGACACCTACACTGTCGTCGTCGCGCATGACACTCTTGCACATCTTGCCGACGCCTTGGGCAGGTTCATGCAATATCGGGCACCGCTGTGCCATGTGACAGTCCGAATATGCAATGGAGGTGCTCGTGCGGCCGATCGGCGGACCGAGTCCGGTGCAATCGGGGCCGGGCGGAAAGCGGTGCCGGAACCGGTCGAACGGCGCTGGTCGGGCGCAGTCCCGGACTGCGCGGTGCGCTCAACGACCGTGATCCCGACGGCTATTGGACGGTCGACGGGCGGGCGCCGCGGCCCTGTGCAGTGATGGCCTGAACCATGTCATTACCGACGAGTTCGGCCCGCTGCGCGCACGCCGTCGGCGCCGACCGCGGAACCGTCCTCGCCGACTACCTGCGCACCGTCGAGCGCGCCCGTCGAACGCGCCACCGCAGTGGCCGGCCCGGGCGATGGACGACGCCGTCCTGGCAGGCTGACGCGCAGCCTGCCAGGACGGCGACGGAGGGCTTCCCTGGGCTTGTCAGCCCTCGCTGATCAGGCCCTCACGGAGCTGGGTCAGCGTCCTGGTGAGCAGCCGGGAGACGTGCATCTGGGAGATGCCGATCTCCTCGCCGATCTGCGACTGGGTGAGGTTGCCGAAGAACCGCAGCATGATGATCCGGCGCTCGCGCGGCGGCAGCTTGGCCAGCAGCGGCTTCAGCGACTCCCGGTACTCGACGCCTTCCAGCGCGAGGTCCTCGTAGCCGAGCCGCTCGGCCAGCGGTCCGTCGCCGTCCTCCTCGCTGGGGCTGGAGTCGAGCGAGCTGGCGGTGTACGCGTTGCCCACCGCGAGGCCCTCGACCACGTCCTCCTCGCTGACCCCGAGGCAGGTGGCCAGCTCGGCGACGGTGGGGGAGCGGTCCAGCCGCTGGGACAGGTCGTCACCGACCTTGGTGAGCGCCAGCCGCAGCTCCTGGAGCCGCCGGGGCACCCGGACCGACCAGCTGGTGTCCCGGAAGAAGCGCTTGATCTCGCCCACCACGGTGGGCATCGCGAAGGTGGGGAACTCCACCCCGCGCTCGGGGTCGAACCGGTCGATCGCCTTGATCAGGCCGATGGTGCCGACCTGGACGATGTCCTCCATCGGCTCGTTGCGGCTGCGGAAGCGCGCCGAGGCGTACCGGACCAGCGGCAGGTTGAGCTCGATCAGGGTGTCGCGGACGTACGTGTGCTCCGCGCTGCCCGGTTCCAGGGCGGCCAGCCGCAGGAACAGCGAGCGCGACAGCGTCCGGGTGTCCAGCCCGGAGCCGGGCGGCGCCTCGGGCCCGGGCGGCGCGGCGGCCGGGACCCGCTGGAGCGGGATCCGGTCCTCGGCGACAGCCGTACCGTTGGCCTGACCAGCGTGGATCTCCGCAGTGCCCAGCTCTCCGGACATGCGCCCACCCCCTTGTGACTGACAGTTGAACGGGGGCCGTCGCACGGAGGTTCCCGGCGGGGGCCCTCCCCCTCCATACCGGAACACGGTCCACGGCAAACCCGAACGTCGCAAGATGTCACGCGAGGGTAACGCGCTGCAATCTCAGTCTTCCCAGGAGTTGCCGGTCCGAAGCCTCGTCAGGATGCGGGAGAGCAGCCGCGAGACGTGCATCTGGGACATCCCCAGCTCGGTGCTGATCTGCGACTGGGTCAGGTTGGCGAAGAACCGCAGCATCACGATCCGCCGCTCCCGCTCGGGCAGCTGGACCAGCAGGTGGCGGACCATGTCCCGGTGCTCGACCTCGGCCAGCGCGGAGTCCTCGTAGCCGAGCCGGTCCAGCAGGGCGAGCCCGCCCTCGTGCTCCTGCGCCGCTTCCAGCGAGGCCGCGTTGTAGGCCCGCCCGGCGTCCAGGCAGGCCCGGACGTCCTCCTCGGGGATCCGCAGGCTGGCGGCGATCTCCGGCACCTTGGGGGCCCGGCCGTGCAGCACCGTCAGCTCCTCCATCGCGCCGCTGACCTGGACCCACAGCTCCTGGAGCCGGCGCGGGACGTGCATGGTGCGGACGTTGTCCCGGAAGTAGCGCTTGATCTCGCCGAGGATGGTCGGCAGTGCGTAGGTGGGGAACTGGACGCCGCGGGTGGGGTCGAAGCGGTCGATCGCGTTGATCAGGCCGATGGTGCCGACCTGGACGACGTCCTCCATCGGCTCGCTGCGGCTGCGGAAGCGGGTGGCCGCGTAGCGGACCAGGGGGATGTTCACCTCGATCAGGGCGGCCCGGACCCGCTCCCGCTCGGGGGTGCCCGGGGGCAGCTCCGCGAGCCGTTCGAACAGCACCCGGGTCAGCGTCCGGACGTCCACCGCGGGGCGGCCGCCGGGGCCGCGCAGACCGTCCGGGCGGAGCTCGCCGGCCGGGCTGATGATCGACGCCAGTACCTCGTCGGACACGTCACCCCTCCCTCAGTCGATAACGAAGGGCCCTGCGGATCGGGTGTCGCGGCTGCTTCACCACCTCGCCATGTCCGGCAAAACCGGTCATAGCATCACAAGGCGGGCGCAGGTCGGGCAAGCACCCGGCGGAGGTGTGTTGGTGCGGGGTCGGGGCTTCACCGGGCTTCCCGCCCAGGCGCCGCACGGATCGTTCCGGGGCGGAGCAAGGCGCCCCGTCCGGTGGCCGGACGGGGCGCGGCGGGCCGTCCGAGGGACGGACCCGGGTGCCTCGGGTATCAGACCTCGATGTCGGCGATCACCCAGGTGGCGAATTCGCGCCACTGACCGGCCGCGGCCTGATGGGCCGGGTGGGTCAGGTACGCGTGCAGGGCGTCGCGGTCCTCGACCAGGCTGTTGATCGCGTAGTCGTGGGCGATGTCCCGCTCGGTGGTGTTCCAGCCGCACTCCCACTCGCGCAGCTCGGGGATCAGCGAACCCAGCTCGGCGAACGCCTTGGCGCCGGCGAGCGCGCGCTCGTCGTCCTTGCGGACGCCTTCGTTGAGCTTGAACAGGACCAGATGCCGGATCACGATTGCCGCTCCTCGCGGACGGGGACAGAGGGTCCCGCACACCGTAGCCGGTGCGCCGGGGCGGGACGACGGGCCCTACGCGACCGGACGGCTCACTTGATCAGCCCGGTCATGAAGGTGCCGACCGCCTTGGCCGCGTTCGAGATGCCCTCGAAGCCCAGTTGGACGAGCTGGGCGGAGCGGGCCGGCGAGCTGATGATCGAGTAGAGGACGAAGATGAGCAGGAGGGCCATGCCGATCTTCTTCGCCTGCGCCATCGGGTGTCGTCCTCTCCTGCTGTGGGCCGCCGCCATCCGGGTCCCCGAGCGGCCCTGCGGAAGCAGCTTATCCATCGGACGGGCTATCAAGTGTGCGACGCGTTCGCCCGGCGGGACGAAGGTCCCCGTGAGTGGGGCCTTTCTCCGGATGCCCGGAAACGTCCCGGGCGGCAGGATGGGAGACGTGCCGAGGATCTGGCAGGAATCCCCGGTGCGTGGATCCGGAGTTCCCCGCTGTGGGACCGGGCGCCGCGGCTTCCCCCCGACGCGGCGCCGGTTGTGGGACTCCGCCGGGGGAGCGGTCGTCCCCCCGAGCCGCTCCCCCTTTCCAGGCTCCGTACTCTCCGGGCGTTGGTGGTCATCAGCCCGGAGTACGGAGCCCTTTTCGCGTTCGAGGGTGCGCGGAAACGCCGAGGGCCCGTCCGGATCGGACGGGCCCTCGGGCTCTACAGCGGTAGCGGTGGGATTCGAACCCACGGTGGAGTTGCCCCCACACACGCTTTCGAGGCGTGCTCCTTTGGCCGCTCGGACACGCTACCGAGGGGAACTCTACCGGACGGGTGGCGCGGTCACGAAATCCGTATGGCCGGGCGGCCGACGGGGGAGCCGGCGGCGGAAGTCGGCGCCGGACGTCAGCGGTGGGACTCGAAGAACTCGCGCAGCTGCTCGCCGCACTCGTCGGCGAGGACGCCCCAGACCACCTCGGGGCGGTGGTTGAGCCGGCGGTCGCGCATCACGTCGAAGAGCGAGCCGGCCGCGCCGGCCTTCTCGTCGAGGGCGCCGTAGACCACCCGGTCGATCCGGGACAGCACGATGGCGCCGGCGCACATCGTGCAGGGCTCCAGGGTGACGACCAGGGTGCAGCCGCTGAGCCGCCACTCCCCGATCCGTTCGGCCGCCTGCCGGATCGCGACCACCTCGGCGTGCGCGGTCGGGTCGCCGACCGCCTCGCGCTCGTTGTGGCCGCGCCCGACCACCTCGCCGCCCGGGCCCAGGACGAGCGCCCCGACCGGGACGTCGCCGGTGGCCGGCGCCAGGGCGGCCTCGGCGATGGCGAGGCGCATCGGCGCCGCCCAGCGGTCACGGACCGGGTCGGGGCGGTCGGGGGCGGGCAGCGGGGCGATGCGGGGGACGGCCTGCGGGGCGGATGCGGACTGCATGGCATCCAGTGTCGGGTATCCGGCGGTGGGCACCGGCCTGGTCACCGCCCGCTACCGGACCGCCTCCAGGACCTCGCCGCAGCCGAGGGCCTCGGCGATCTCCTCCAGGGCGTCGCCCGGGACGGCGCCCTCGCCGCTGAGGGCGAGCAGCTCCTCGGCGGCCAGGCCGAACTCGGTGAGCAGGTGGGCGTCGCCGAGCGGGCCGACCGGGACGCCGCTGCGGGCGTCCTCGTCCTGCTCCTGCGTCTCCTCGTCCTCCTCCAGCTCGACGACCAGGTGGTCCAGGTCGCCGAACTCGCTCTCACCGGCCTGGTCGACCAGCTCGTCGGTGAGGACGGAGCCGTAGGAGCTGCGGGCGGCGGCGGCGCCGTCGGACACGAAGATCCGCGGGTCCTCCTCGCCGTCCACCCGGACGATGGCGAACCAGGCGTCCTCCTGTTCGATGAAGATCAGGACGCTGTCGTCGTCCTGCGTGGAGTCGCGGGCCAGTTCGGTCAGGTCGGCGAGGGTTTCGACGTCGTCGAGCTCCGTCTCGCTCACATCCCACCCGTCCTCGGTGCGAGCAAGCACTGCAGCGAAGTACGCCACCAGGGACACTCCCAAGATCTCGGTCTCGGCTGTCGGCGCGCTCGGGCAACGCGAAAATCTGGCCGCCCCCGCGCCAGAGGCGGTCCGCTCGTTCGGACCGTCCCATCGGAATCGTGACAGAAAGCCCGCCCTTGCGGGGGGTGTTCGGCAGCGCGTCTTTGCAGGTCGTGTCGGAAGGTCCGGCCGGCGGCCGGTGTGGCGCCGGCGCCACCGCCCGGGGCCCGTCGGATCCGGACCGGCCGGTCGGCGGAGCCGCGGGGGGAGCCGCGCCGGAACCGCTTCGGATGCTCGTCAGATCCGGAAGGTTCGCATCCGCATGGCTTCGCGCATCCGCCGTTCCTTGGTCCGCCGGGGCTGGACCCGCTCCCGGAGTTCGCGGGCCTCGGTGAGCTCGCGCAGGAAGACGGCCCGCCGCCTGCGGCGGTCCGCCTCGGTCTCCGGGGGGTCCTGTGGCGGGCCGGGGCGATTGCCCGACCGGCCTGCGGGCTCGTCCGCCGAGCCGTCCCCGGCGTTCGGGTTGCTCGTCATAAGACGTGACATTCCCAGATCAGCCCGGTTGATACCACAGGAGGCGCTTCCGTCCGGACATTCGCGGGGCGCCACGGCGCGGCACGGCCGGGTGCACCCCGGCGACGGGGCGGTCGGCACGCGGCGAGTCGTACAGGCGTGCAGACCCGGGCTAACCTCGATACATGCGTCTCCACGTCGTCGACCACCCCCTGGTGGCCCACAAGCTCTCCACCCTGCGCGACGAGCGCACCGACTCGCCGACCTTCCGTCGCCTGACCGACGAGCTGGTGACCCTCCTCGCCTACGAGGCCACCCGGGACGTCCGCACCGACGAGGTGGAGATCACCACCCCCGTGGCGGTCACGCTCGGCACCCGCCTCAGCTACCCCCGCCCCCTGGTCGTGCCGATCCTGCGCGCCGGTCTCGGCATGCTGGACGGGATGACCCGACTGCTGCCGACCGCCGAGGTCGGCTTCCTCGGCATGGTGCGCAACGAGGAGACCCTGGAGGCCTCCACCTACGCCACCCGGATGCCGGACGACCTCTCCGGCCGCCAGGTCTACGTGCTCGACCCGATGCTGGCCACCGGCGGCACCCTCGTCGCGGCGATCAAGATGCTGATCGAGCGCGGCGCCACCGACGTCACCGCCGTGGTGCTGCTGGCCGCCCCCGAGGGCGTCGAGGTGATGAAGCGCGAGCTGGCCGGCCTGCCGGTCACCGTCGTCACCGCCGCCCTGGACGAGCGGCTCAACGAGAACGGCTACATCGTGCCCGGCCTCGGCGACGCGGGCGACCGCCTGTACGGCACCGCCGGCTGAGCGAATCCCCCGAACGGACGAGAGCCCCCCGGCGCGGTGCCGGGGGGCTCTCCTGTTGTCGCGCGGGACGACCGGCCTCAGCAGCTGCCGGTGGCGGTCGGGGTGGGGGACGGCTTGGTCGCGAGGGCGAGGGCGGCTGCCGCCTGGGTCTCGTCCAGCAGGGCGTTGTAGCTGTCGCCGACCACGAAGTCCACGGTGCCGTCGGTGCGGGCGTCGGCGGTGGTGGTGGCGCCGGCGATCTGCGAGCCGAGCAGGGTGGCGGCGCCGGCGCCGGCCGGGCCGGCGATCACCTGGGCGGTGCCGGGCACCTTCTTGTCCAGTTCGGCCGGGGCGTTGCCGACCTTGCCGATGGTGAAGCCGCGCTTCTTGAGCTCCTCGGCGGTCCGGCCGGCCAGGCCGCCCTTGGTGGTGGCGTTGTAGACGTTCACCGTGACGCCGGCCGGCTGCGGGATCGCGTGCGGGTCGCCCGGGGCAGCGGGGGCGCCGGAGGCGGTGGGAGCACCTGGCGTGGCGCCCGGGGAGGGGGCGGCCAGCGGCTTGCCCGACGGGGTCACGCAGGCCTGGGCGGAGGAGTTCTTGTTCTTCCCGCTGAAGATGTCGTAGAGCTGGACGCCGCCGAGGCCGATCAGGGCCAGGGCGAGCAGGCTCGCGAGCCCGGAGATCACCTTGCGGCTCTTCCTCGGGGGCCGGCCGAGTCGTGGATAGGCGTTGCCGGTGACGCGGTACTGCTTCCCCTTGAGGCCTTGGGGAGTCAACATGCTCACGGTTTGTCTCCCCCTCGTGCCAGGGCGGGGTCGGGATGACGGATCGGCTGGTGCGGGTGGATCCCGTGGTGCGGGCGGATCCCCTGGTCGCGGCCGTAGTCAGCAGCGTAGTGCCGTCAGGCTGCGAAGGTACTAAATGATCATCATCTGGAGTACGCCGGTACCCGAAAGGAGGTACCCGGGTACGCGCGGACCGCCCTCCGCCGGATGGCGAGGGGGCGGTCCAGGAGCCCGTGCAGAGGGTCCGTCATTCCATTTCGAGGACCCGGGCGTGCAGCACCTGGCGCTGCTGCAGCGCGGCCCGCACCGCCCGGTGCAGTCCGTCCTCCAGGTACAGGTCGCCGCGCCACTTCACCACGTGCGCGAAGAGGTCCCCGTAGAAGGTCGAGTCCTCGGCGAGCAGGGTTTCGAGGTCGAGTTGCCCCTTGGTGGTCACCAGCTGGTCGAGCCGCACCGGGCGTGGGGCGACGTCAGCCCACTGGCGGGTGCTCGTCCGGCCGTGATCCGGGTACGGCCGCCCATTGCCGATGCGCTTGAAGATCACACGGAAAGCCTACCGTTTGGGCGGCGGATGGCGCAGCCGCCGCGACGCCGCCACGCGCTCGGGTGTGAGCTGCGGGAGGGCGATTGCGGCTGTTTGATGGGAAATGTCGCGAACATCGCCCGGTTCCGATCGGGACACGGCCCGCCCGGGACCGGGTTCCGGGCCCGCCCCGCCTCCCCGCACCGCCCAGGAGAGTGCCCCGATGTCCTCCGCCCCCACCCCGCCGGCCGTCCGGGAGATCGCCGACGGGTACGCCTTCACCGGGCCCGCCCTCGACCTCGGCGCGGTGCTGCTGGACGGCACCGCCTACCCGGACGCCCAGGTGTGCATCCCGCTCGGGGTGCTCAACCGGCACGGGCTGGTCGCCGGCGCCACCGGCACCGGCAAGACCAAGACCCTCCAGCTGATCGCCGAACAGCTCTCCGCCCAGGGCGTGCCGGTGTTCCTCGCCGACGTCAAGGGGGACGTCTCCGGCGTCGCCGCGCCCGGCGCGCCGAGCGAGCGCACCGCCGCCCGCGCGGCCGAGGTCGGGCAGCAGTGGACCCCGCAGGGCTGCCCGGTCGAGTTCTACTCGCTCGGCGGCCAGGGCGCCGGGATCCCGATCCGCGCCACCGTCACCAGCTTCGGGCCGCTGCTGCTCGCCAAGGTGCTCGACCTGAACGAGACCCAGGAGTCCTCGCTCAGCCTGGTGTTCCACTACGCCGACACCAAGGGCCTGGAGCTGTACGACCTCAAGGACCTCACCGCCGTCATCGCCTTCCTCGCCTCGCCCGAGGGCAAGGAGGAGCTGAGGACCATCGGCGGCCTCTCGTCGGCCACCGCCGGGGTGATCCTGCGCGCGCTCACCGTGCTGGAGAACGAGGGCGCCGGGGCGTTCTTCGGCGAGCCCGAGTTCGACACCGCCGAACTGCTGCGGACCGCCCCGGACGGCCGGGGCGTCGTCTCGGTGCTGGAACTGCCCGCCGTCCAGGACCGGCCGCGGCTGTTCTCCACCTTCCTGATGTGGCTGCTCGCCGACCTCTACCAGGAACTGCCCGAGATCGGCGACCTGGACAAGCCCAAGCTGGTGTTCTTCTTCGACGAGGCGCACCTGCTGTTCAAGGGCGCCTCCAAGGCCTTCCTGGAGGCCATCACCCAGACCGTCCGGCTGATCCGCTCGAAGGCCGTGGGCATCTTCTTCGTCACCCAATCCCCGCGCGACGTCCCCTCCGACGTGCTCGCGCAGCTGGGCAACCGGGTGCAGCACGCGCTGCGCGCCTTCACCCCGGACGACGCCAAGGCGCTCAAGGCCACCGTCTCGACCTTCCCGCGCTCCTCCTACGACCTCGGCGCGGTGCTCACCTCGCTCGGCACCGGCGAGGCCGTGGTGACCGTGCTCTCCGAGAAGGGCGCGCCGACGCCGGTCGCGGCCACCCGGCTGCGGGCGCCGCAGTCCCTGATGGGGCCGATCGAGGCGGGCGCGCTGCGGGCCGTCGTCGACGCCTCGCCGCTGACGGCGCGCTACCGGGACGCGATCGACCGGGAGTCGGCGTACGAGAAGCTGGCGGCGCGGGCGGCGCGGGCGCCCAGGCCGGAGGCCGCCGCACCGGCCAGGGCGCCGAAGGAGCGGGAGCCCGCCCCGCGGCGGGAGGAGCCGAAGGGGGCGGGCGGGCTGCTCGATTCGCTGCTCAGCAACCCGACGGTGAAGTCCCTGGCGCGTTCGGCCGGGAAGCAGCTCGGGCAGGAGATCTCGCGCAGCCTGTTCGGGACGTCCAAGCGGCGGCGGTAGCGGCCGGGCCCCGCACGGTGGGGGTGGGCGCCTAGCCGGCCAGGGCGGCGCCGATCCGGTCGAGCGAGGACAGCCGCATCAGGCCGTAGTTGTAGAACTCCACCTCGGGGACGCCCAGTTCGCGCAGGGTGGCGATCTTGGCGGCGAGGTTCGCCGGACCGTCGCAGTCCGAGGCCATCGGCCGCAGGATCACCGCCATGTCCTGGGGGCGGACGCCGTGCAGGGCGAACGCGGCGATCTTCTCCCGGACGGCCTCCGGGGTCTTCGCGTAGCCGAGCGTCTCGATCTGGTCGGTCGCCTTGGCGAGCGCGGGCAGGTCGATGCCGGACAGCCAGCCCTTGCCCGGGCCGGCGCCGTCCATGAAGCTCAGCCGCATGCCGTGGCGCCGGGCCTCCTCGGTCAGTTCGGCGGCCAGCGTGGTGACGGTGGTGGTGGCGGCGTCCAGGTAGGCGGCCAGGGCGCCGTCCGCGAGCGCGCTCAGGTCCGCGGGTTCGGCGGCGGCCGCCTCGTCGGCCAGCCGGCGGCGCAGCTCGGTGCGGACGGCCTCCGCGACCTCCTCCGCCGGGACGCCCGCGCGGGTGGCGGCGGCGCGGCAGTGCGGGCAGAAGCAGATGCCGAGCAGCGCCTCGGCGCCCGCGCCCAGCTCCTCGAAGTAGCGCTCGTGGTGGTAGCCGTGGCGCAGACCGTGGAAGTGCAGGGACTCGGCCCGGATCGCGTCCACGCCGTACCGGGCCAGCTCGGTGACCAGGGTCCGTGCGTACTCCCGGACCTCCGGGTGGGCCGGGCAGAGCTCGGTGAGGTGGCGGTCGCCGAAGGCGTTGGCCGGGGCGCAGTCCGGGTGGGTGAAGCCGAGCCGGTCGTTGTGGCAGAACACCGTCCAGGCGTGCAGCTTCAGCCCCCGGCGGCGGGTCTCGGCGGCGGCCTCGGCGAAGGGGTCGCGGTCGCCGATCGCGGTGGAGGGCACGGGCGCCAGCCGACGGCCCTGCCAGCGGGCCGGATCGGGGCGGAAGTAGGCCGCGCCCGGCTCCAGGTAGCGGATCACCCGGCGGGGGTTGTGCGGGAAGACGTCCCGGGCCTCGTGGTAGACCGAGGCGAGGGTGACGCCGCCGACCCCGGCGCGGTCGGTGAGGTTGCCGAAGAAGGTGTCGGCGCCCTCGTCGAGCAGGTCGGTGGCGAAGGCGAGGACGGACGACTCCACGGTGCGGCTCCGGAGCTGGGGGCGGGTGCGCTGTCCACGCTAGCCGCAGGCGCCTGATTGGTCTATACCTGGCAATTCGAGCGGACCGGGCCCGAACGAGGGGCGGCCGGATCGGGGCGGCCGGACCGGACGGGCCCCCACTACAGTGAGCCGTGTCCGTCAGGCCGTGTCCGACAGTGCGTGCCCGTCGGACCGTGTCCTTCAGCGTCCTTCAGCGTCCTTCAGCCCGAGGCCGTTCACGGCCCGTTGAGAGGTGACCACCCCATGAGCGTTCGTCCGCCGCTGCCGTACGACTTCCTGCCGCAGGTGCCGTCCTTCCCGCTGACCAGCCAGGACATCACCGACGGCGGCACACTGGCCGGGGAGTTCAGCCACGCCGGAGGCAACCGGTCGCCGCAGCTGGCCTGGTCGGGCCTGCCCGAGGGCACCCGGAGCATCGCCGTCACCTGCTACGACCCGGACGCGCCCACCGGCTCCGGCTGGTGGCACTGGCTCGCCCTCAACCTGCCCGCCGACACGGTCGAACTGCCGCGCGGCGCCGGCTCCTCGGACGACGACCTGCCCGGCGCGGCCTCCTTCCACGGCCGCAACGACTTCCCCGGCCACCAGTACGACGGCGCCGCCCCGCCGCCCGGCGCCCCGCACCGGTACGTGTTCGCGGTGCACGCCCTGGACGTCGAGAAGCTGGACGTCTCCGCCGACACCCCGGCGGCCCAGATCGGCTTCCACCTGACCTTCCACACGCTGGGGCGGGCGCTGCTCACCGCCGAGTACGGGGTCTGAGCACGGGGGCCACGATCCGGTCGAGGTCCGGCGGCTGCCCGAGGAGGCCCGGTCGGCCGGTCGCAGGGCCGTGGCCTGGACGGTCGGGCCGGCCGGGGAACCGGCCCTCCTGGTGGTGCCGGAGCAGCACCTGGCGCCGGCCGGATCCTGGCCGCCGGTCCGGCTGCCGTTCGACGGCGAGGTGGTCGTGGCCGCGCCGCAGGGGGAGTGGCGGGTGCCGCTGTCCGGCGTCTCCTGCTCGCCCGACCACCTAGGGCTGCTGCCGGGCGGCCGGGTGCTGCTGGATCGACGCGGTCGACCGGCGGTCGACCACCCTGCCGTGCCTGGTCCGGCTGCCGGTCGGCTTCGCGGTCCACGGCGGTCAGGGCGTCTTCTTGTCCAGCAGCGGCGAGTTGACCTGGTACCAGCTGATCGGCGAGGAGTGGAAGCAGACCCGGCGCCGGCAGCTGAGCGTGCCCGGCGCGCTCGACCGGGTGCGGGCGCACGGCCGGGACGGCGCGCTGTGGTTCCGCGCGGGGGACTGTCTGGTACCGGATCGAGGCCTAACCGTCTACGCGGGTGGCCCGGTCGGCGCGGGCGGCCAGGGTGCGCAGGTGGGTGATCAGCTCCGGGGGCTCGTGCACGTCGAACTCGCAGTCCAGCGTCAGCAGCCGCACCGCCGTCCACTCCAAGGAGTCCGTGCGGGAGCGCAGCCGACAGCGGTGCTCGTCGATCGGCTCGATCTCGGAGTCCCCCCGGTCGAAGTGCCGTCGGACGTTCGCGGCCGGGGCGTGCACGGTGGCGATCACGGCGCGGGCCGGTGACTGGCGGCGCAGCTTGCCCGCCACGTACGCGGCGGCGTCCTCGGCCGGGAGCGGGCGCGGGGTGAAGTGGGCGCCGGTGGCGCGGGGTTCGCTGAGCCGGTCGACGCGGAAGAGCCGCCAGTCGTCCCGGTCCAGGTCGTAGCCGACCAGGTACCAGCGGCGGCCGGCCGAGACCAGCCGCTCGGGTTCGACGTTGCGCCTGGTCTCGGCGCCGTCGCCGGCCCGGTAGGCGAAGCGCAGCCGTTCCCGGTTGGTGACGGCGCCGGCGAGCACGGTGAGGTCGTCCGGGTCGACGGTCGGGCCGTCGCCGGTGAGCAGCGGCACGGTGGCGGTGTTGAGCGCGCCCACCCGGTGCCGCAGGCGGCCCGGCAGCACCTGGAGCAGCTTGCCGAGGGCGCGGACCGAGGCCTCCTCGATGCCGACCACCGCGTGCCCGGCGGCCGCCCGCAGTCCGACCGCGATGGCGACGGCCTCCTCGTCGTCCAGCAGCAGCGGCGGCATCGCCGTCCCCGCGACCAGCCGGTAGCCGCCGACCGCGCCCATGGTGGCCTGCACCGGGTAGCCGAGGTCGCGCAGCCGGTCGATGTCGCGCCGGATCGTCCGGGGGCTGACGCCGAGCCGTTCGGCGAGTTCGCTGCCGGGCCACTCGCGCGGGGTCTGCAGCAGGGACAGCAGGTTCAGCAGCCGTGCGGGGGTGTCCGTCATGCCGTCCAGGATGCCGGACAACTGGGACAGGATCTGACCTATATGCCCCGTACCCTCGTGGACGTGCCGACGAGCAGTGCGAGCAGCGCGAGCAGGACGAGCAGGACGAATGAGGAGTACCGAATGAAGACCGCGGACGCGGACCGACGGAGGTGGATCGCGCTGGCGATCGTGATGGTCGCCTCCTTCATGGACCTGGTGGACGTCACCATCGTCAACATCGCCATCCCCAGCATCCAGGAGGACACCGGCGCCTCCTTCAGCGCCATCCAGTGGGTCACCGGCGGTTACGCGCTGGCCTTCGCGATCGGGCTGATCACCGGCGGCCGGCTGGGCGACATCTACGGCCGCAAGCGGCTGTTCCTGATCGGCATCGGCGGGTTCACCGTGGCGTCCGCGCTGTGCGGCCTGGCCTCCGGCCCCGAGATGCTGGTCGGGATGCGGGTGCTCCAGGGCGGCACGGCGGCCATGATGGTGCCGCAGGTGCTGTCGATCATCCACGCGACCTTCCCGGCGGAGGAGCGCGGCAAGGTGTTCGGCATGTTCGGAGCGGTGGTCGGGCTGGGCGCCGTCTCCGGGCCGCTGATCGGCGCGCTGCTCACCGAGTGGGACCTGTTCGGCCTGGCCTGGCGCCCGATCTTCCTGATCAACCTGCCGGTCGGCATCGCCGGGCTGCTGCTCGGGCGCCGCTTCATCGACGAGTCGAAGGCCGAGCGGGCGCTCAAGCTGGACCTGGTCGGGGTGGCGCTGGCGAGCGTCGGCCTGCTGATGCTGATCTACCCGCTGACGCACGGGCGGGAGGCCGGCTGGCCGCTCTGGGGCTACCTGTCGATGGCCGGCAGCCTGGTGGTGTTCGCGCTGTTCGTGGCGTACGAGAAGGCCAAGACGCGGCGGGACGGCTCGCCGCTGGTCGAGCTGTCGCTGTTCCGGGTGAAGAGCTTCGCGGCCGGTATCGGCGTGCAACTGGCCTTCGGGGTGGTCTGCGGGATCTTCTTCCTGGTCTGGACGCTGTACATGCAGCTGGGCCTCGGCTGGAGCCCGCTCAAGGCCGGTTCCACCGGCATCCCGTTCTCGCTCGCCGTCTCGGCCGCGGCCGGGCTGTCCGTGCAGAAGCTGGTGCCCCGGTTCGGGCGCCGGGTGCTCCAGACCGGCGCGCTGGTGATGGCGGCGGGTGTGCTGACGTACATCTGGGAGGCGGACCGGTACGGGACGGCGATCGCGCCCTGGCAGATGGCGCTGCCACTGGTGGTGATGGGCCTGGGGATGGGCCTGATCGTCGCGCCGATCACCGACGCGATCCTGGCGGAGGTGCCGCGCGCGCACGCCGGTTCGGCGTCGGGGCTGATCAACACCGTCCAGCAGATGGGGAACGCGCTGGGGCTCGCGCTGGTGTCGGTGGCCTTCTTCGGGGCGATGGACGACGTGGTCGCGCCGGAGGCGATGGGCACCGCGTTCGGCGGGGCGTTCGTCCACGCGATGTGGTGGGTCGCGGGGGCGCTGCTGGTGGTGTTCCTGCTGATGTTCGCGCTGCCGCGGCGCAAGGCGGTCGCGCAGGCCGACGCGGATGCGGTGGGTGCGGGGGATGCGGGGGATGCGCAGGCGACGGCGGGTGCGGCGGATCCGACGGACGAGCGGGAGCCCGTCCTGGCCTGACGGGCACTGGTGAGGGCCCCGGTCGCGCGGTGCGACCGGGGCCCTCGGCGCATCCTGGGAGGGCCGTGGACCGTACGGCGGTGGACTCCTCGGCGGCTCGGCAACGGCTCCCGGCCGGCCGGGCGATCGGCTTTCAGCGCGCCCCGGCCGTGCTCACCGCCGTCGTCCGGGGCGTGGTCTTCGCCGCGGACTTGGCCTCCTTCGCGGCGCGCTTCATCTCCTGCTTGAACTCCCGGACCAGGTCGAGGGATTCGGGCCCGGTGATGTCGGCGACCGAGCGGTGCGCGCCCTCCTCGCCGTACACGCCGGCCGCCTCGCGCCAGCCCTCCGGCCGCACGCCGTACTGCTTGCCGAGCAGGGCCAGGAAGATCTGCGACTTCTGTTTGCCGAAACCGGGCAGGGCGTTGAGGCGGCTGAGCAGCTCCTTGCCGGTGCGGGTGTCCTTCCAGAGTGCGGCGGCGTCGGCGTCGTACTGCGCCACCAGGAACTGGCAGAGCTGCTGGACCCGTTTGGCCATCGCGGCCGGGTAGCGGTGCACGGCGGGCTTCGCGGACAGCAGGGCGACGAACTCCTCCGGGTTGTACACGGCGATCTCCCGGGCGTCCAGGTCGTTCCGTCCGAGCCGCTGGGCGATGGTCAGCGGACCGGTGAACGCCCATTCCATCGGCACCTGTTGGTCGAGCAACATGCCGACGAGCGCGGCCAGCGCACTCCGTCCGAGCAGTTCGTCGGCCTCGGGCTGCTGTGCGAGCCGGACGGTGACGTTCATGGGCTTGCCCTCCTCGGAGTTGACGTCGGGTCGGCGCCCAGTCTGGTGGACGGGGCGGGGGCGGGGGCGGTCAACACGCCCGTAGCAGGGGAAGTCTTGGAGTTCCAGGGCCTTGGCGCAGCTGGCTTGTTCGTTGGCGGAGCGACCGCCTGGGATACCAGCTCCGGCGGTCGGGAGAGCCGACGGAATACTTTTTGCCCGCTTCGGGTGGCGAGGAGGCGGGCGGCGCGGGCGGGCTGGAGGGAGGTAGGTCATCTTGTATGACTGTTTCTGTTGCGCCGGTGCGGCGACCTGCCGGCGGGTCATTCTTGGTGCAATCGACGCGTCCAGAAAGGCTCGCCCGCCGTGACCCAGCCGTTCGAACTGCCGTCCTTCTACGTGCCGCACCCGGCACGCCTCAACCCCCACCTGGACGAGGCCCGGGCCCATTCCTCCGTCTGGGCACGGGAGATGGGCATGCTGGAGGGCTCCGGCATCTGGGACCAGGCCGACCTGGACGCCCACGACTACGGTCTGCTCTGCGCCTACACCCACCCCGACGCCTCCGCCGAGGCGCTCTCGCTGGTCACCGACTGGTACGTGTGGGTCTTCTTCTTCGACGACCACTTCCTCGACATGTTCAAGCGCACCAACGACCGCGAGGCCGGCAAGGCGCACCTCGACCGGCTGCCGCTGTTCATGCCGGCCGACCCGGCCACCCCGATGCCGGAGCCGGAGAACCCGGTCGAGGCGGGCCTGGCCGACCTGTGGCGGCGCACCGTGCCGGTGATGGGCGAGGACTGGCGGATCCGCTTCGCCGAGAGCACCCGCAACCTGCTCAACGAGTCGCTCTGGGAGCTCGCCAACATCAACGCCGGCCGGGTCTCCAACCCGGTCGAGTACATCGAGATGCGCCGCAAGGTGGGCGGTGCGCCCTGGTCCGCCCAACTGGTCGAGTACGCGGCCGGCGCCGAGGTCCCGAAGGAGGTCTCCGGCTCGCGCGCGCTGCGGGTGCTGATGGACGCCTTCTCGGACGGCGTGCACCTGCGCAACGACATCTTCTCCTACCAGCGGGAGGTGGAGGACGAGGGCGAGCTGAGCAACGGCATCCTGGTGCTGGAGAAGTTCCTGGAGTGCTCCACCCAGGAAGCCGCCGAGGCGGTCAACGACCTGCTCACCTCGCGGCTCCAGCAGTTCGAGAACACCGTGTTCACCGAACTGCCCGTGCTGTTCGCCGAGACCGGGCTCGCTCCCGAGGGCCGCGCCCGGGTGCTGGCGTACGTCAAGGGCCTCCAGGACTGGCAGTCCGGCGGCCACGAGTGGCACATGCGCTCCAGCCGGTACATGAACGGCGGTGGTGCGGCGGCCGGTTCGGGCGGCGGCGTCGCGGCGGGGACGGGCGGCGCGCTGCCCGGCACCGGCAACTGGTGGGACCCGTTCGCGATCGGCGGGGTGGGCACCTCGGCGCTGGACATCCTGCGCAGCGGGGCGATGGGCGGCGGTGGACCTGCGGCCGGTCCGGCCGGTTCGGGCGGCCCGGGCGGCGTCGGACCGGCCGTTCGGCGGGCCCGGTCGCACGGCCACGTGCCGTACCAGGCCGTCGGGCCGTCCCAACTGCCGGAGTTCAAGCTGCCGTTCGAGGCCACGCTGAGCCCGCACCTGGACGGCGCGCGGGACCGGGTGATCGAGTGGGCCGCGCGGATGGGCCTGCTGGAAGAGCAGCCCGGCATCCCCGGATCCGGCATCTGGGACGCCGAGTCCATGCGGGACTACGACCTCCCGCTCTGCGCGGCCGGCATCCACCCGGACGCCACCGCCGACCAACTCGACGTCTCCTCCGCCTGGTTGGCCTGGGGCACCTGGGCCGACGACTACTACCCGGTGGTCTTCGGCCGCACCCGCGACCTGGCCGGCGCCAAGCTCGCCACCGAGCGGCTCCCGCTGTTCATGCCGGTGGACGGCAGCCCCGCGCCCGAGCCCGCCAACGCCCTGGAACGCGGCCTCGCCGACATCTGGGAGCGCACCGCCGGCCCGATGACGGCCGACGCCCGGCGGAAGTTCCGCCAGACCGTCGAGGACATGACCGCGAGCTGGATCTGGGAGCTCAACAACCAGGTGCAGAACCGGATCCCGGACCCGGTGGACTACCTGGAGATGCGCCGCGCCACCTTCGGCTCCGACCTCACCATGAGCCTGTGCCGGCTCGCCCACGGCCAGGTCGTGCCGCCCGCGGTGTACGAGCACGGCTCGATGCGCTCGCTGGAGAACTCGGCCGCGGACTACGCGTGCATGATGAACGACCTGTTCTCGTACCAGAAGGAGATCGAGTACGAGGGCGAGGTGCACAACGCCGTCCTGGTGGTGCAGAACTTCTTCAACTGCGACTACCCGTCGGCGGTCCGGATCGTCGACGACCTGATGCACTCCCGGCTGGACCAGTTCCAGCACGTCGCGGGGAAGGAACTCCCCGTCCTGTACGACGACTTCGCGCTGGAGCCGGAGGCGAGGGAGCTGCTGGACGGGTACGTGGAGGAGCTGGAGAACTGGCTCGCGGGCATCCTGGTCTGGCACCGGGACTGCCGCCGGTACCGCGAGGAGGACCTGCTGCGGCACTTCGGCGCGGAGCGGGAGCTCAAGGCGGGGGCGGCGGTGAAGGAACTGCCCGGGCCCGCCGCCTTCCCGGTCGGCCCGACCGGCCTGGGCACGGCCTCGCTGCGCCTGCCGCGAGCCGGTGCGGCCCCGGCCGCCGGGGTGGCGGCCCTGGGCTGACCGGCGGGCGGACCAGCCCACGGCGCACCCGTGCGGGCCGATCCCGCGCGGGTGCGCCCGGTACTGGCTAGGGTGGCCGGACGGGGGCCGGGTGCGCTCCGGATCGCGGGCGCACGTCGCCAGGCGAGAGGGCGGAAGAGATGGCAGCGCCACCTGAGGGCACGCCCTGTTGGGTCGACGCGATGTTCACCGATCCGGAGGGCGCGAAGGCGTTCTACGGTGACGTCCTGGGCTGGACCTTCGGCGAGAGCTCGTCGGAGTACGGCAACTACACGCAGGCGTACTCGGACGGCAAGGCGGTCGCCGCGATCGTGCCGTCGATGCCCGGCGCGCAGGCGCAGTCCGCCTGGTGCCTGTACCTCGCCTCGCCGGACGCCGCCGCCACCGCCGGGCGGATCCGCGCCAACGGCGGCGAGGTGGTCATGGGGCCGATGCGGATCGGCGACTTCGGCACCATGGTGATCGCCAGGGACCCGGGCGGGGTCGTGTTCGGCGTCTGGCAGGGCGACCGCCACCAGGGCTTCGAGAAGCAGGGCGAGCCCGGCGCGTACAGCTGGGCCGAGGTGGTGACCCGCGAGCCCGCGAAGGCGGACGCGTTCTTCCCCGCGGTCTTCCCGTTCGGCGTGAAGCGGATGGACGCCGAGGACTTCGACTACCGGATGTTCCAGGTCGACGGCCGCCCCGTGCTGGGCCGGATGGGGGCGGAGGGCGACTTCCTGCCACCCGAGGCGCCCTCGTACGTGAGCGTGTACTTCGCGGTCGACGACACCGACGCCGCGCTCGAACGGCTGCGGGCGCGCGGCGGCACGGTGCACTTCGGGCCGATGGACAGCCCGTTCGGCCGGTTCGCCGCTGTCGGCGACCAGCAGGGCGCGGCCTTCGGGATCATCGACCTCGGCCGGACCTCGGGCGAGCCGCCCGAGGTTGCGGACGCCTGAGGGGGGAGCGGGAGGAACTCGTCGAGCCGCTGGACGGGTATCGCGATCTGCCGCGCTGGACGGGGCGAAGTCGACGGCTGAGGTCGCCCGGGGCCGAGGGGTGTCCGGGGCCGAGGAGCGTCCGGTCCTGAGGTCCGGCTGATGCCGAGGCCCGCCCCGGCGGGCCGATCGCTCAGAGCTCGACGCCGAGCAGCTCGCGCAGTGCGCGGTCGCCGTCCGGGGTGACCCGCAGGGCCCGGCCGGAGCCGATCCGCTCCACCCAGGACCGGTCCAGCGCCGTCCGGCAGAGCGCCGCGCCCAGCGCCCCGCCGAGATGGCTGCGGCGCTCCGTCCAGTCCAGGCAGCTGCGCACCACCGGCCGCCCGCCCCGGCGGCCCGCCCGCTCGGGCAGCTCGATCGCCTGCGCGGCCAGCCAGGCCCGGCCGCGCCCGGTGACGGCGAGCCCGGCGTCGTCGGTGAGCAGGCCGCGGGCGAGCAGCGCGTCCGCGACGGCCACGCCGAGGCGGCCGGCCAGGTGGTCGTAGCAGGTGCGGGCGCGGGCCTCGGCGCTCTGCCGGGTGGCCTCGCGCAGGCCGTGCGGGGTGGGCCGGCCACCCTGGCCGGCGAAGGCGGTGAGGTCCTCGATCAGGGTGGCGACCTCCGGGGTGGCCAGCCGGACGTACCGGTGCCGCCCCTGCCGCTCCTCGGCCAGCAGCCCGCCGGCGATCAGCCGCGACAGGTGCTCGCTGGCCGTGGACGGCGCGACGCCCGCGTGCCGGGCCAGCTCGCCGGCCGTCCAGGCGCGGCCGTCGAGCAGTGCGGTGCAGAACGCGGCGCGGGTGGGGTCGGCGAGCAGGGCGGCGAAGGCGGCGAGCGACATGCCTCCATGGTCGCCCCGGCACGGTTCGGCGCGGGCCGAACCGTCGGCGTCGCGGGGCGGGGCGGGGCGGTCGGGGGCGGCGCAGTTTGGCGCGGGCCGAACCGTCGGCGTCGCGTCGCGGGGCGGTCGGGGGCGGCACGGTTCGGCGTGGGCCGAAACGAGCCGGAGCCAGGATGGCCGGTATGGGCGATCCCACGGTGTTCTCCCGCTGCGGCGAGGTGACCGCGGCCCCGGACGACTCGCCGGGCACCGGCTGGGGCTTGCGCCGACTCGTCCACCACGTCGTCGGGTCCGCGTTCTGCGCGGGCGCCGTCGGCGACCACTCCCCGGAGGTGACCCGATGACCCCCTTCGCCGCCCTGCACCACCGCCCCGGCCGGCCGCTGCTGCTGCCGAACGCCTGGGACCACGCCTCGGCAGCGGCCCTCGCCGCCGAGGGCTACGCCGCGATCGGCACCACCAGCCTGGGCGTGGCCGCCGCCGCCGGCCTGCCCGACGGCGTGGCCGTCACCCGCGCGGAGACCGTGCGGCTGGCCCGCCGGCTGGGCCGTAGCGGGTTCCTGCTGAGCGTGGACGCCGAGTCCGGGTTCAGTGACGATCCGGAGGAAGTCGCCTCCCTGGCCGTCGAGTTGGCGCAGGCCGGGGTGGTCGGCATCAACCTGGAGGACGGCCGGGCGGACGGCACCCTGGCGCCGTCCGCCGTCCTCGCGGCGAAGATCGCGGCGGTGAAGGCGGCCGTGCCGGAGCTCTTCGTGAACGCCCGTACCGACACCTGCTGGGCCGGGCGCCACGACCCCGGGCCGGAGACGGTCCGCCGCCTGGAGGTCTATCAACAGGCGGGCGCGGACGGCGTGTTCGTCCCGGGGCTGGCCGATCCGGCCGCCATCGTGGCGCTGGTCGAACGGCTGGCCGCCCCGCTCAACGTCCTCTGGACGCCGACCGGTCCGGGCTTCGCCGAGCTTGCCGCGCTGGGGGTGGCCCGGGTCAGCCTCGGCTCGCTGCTGTACCGCTCCGCGCTGGCGGCGGCGGTGGCCACGGCGGCGGCCGTCGGTGCGGGCGATGAGGTCGGTCCGGTGCCGGGCTACGCCGAGGTCCAGGAGCTGAGCAGGAAGTGACGATGCGTCATCTGCCGGGTCGGTCCTGCCGGGTGGCCTCGATGCCGGCCAGGATCAGTCGGACGCCGTTGGTGAAGCCGCTGTCGCGGCCACCGTCGGTCGCTGAGCCGACCTCGGTGGTGTAGAGGTGGTGCAGGCGCGGGAAGTCCCGGGTGGCCTCGATGACGGCGGGCACGAGCTCGTCCATCCAGCCCTGCTCGTCCCGGCCCTGCCGGGCCAGCGCGCTCAGCCAGGCGGCCTCCACGCTGGCCGTCCCGATGACGTAGCCGAGCAGGGCCCCCATCGCGTCGTTGGCCTCCGTCGGGGTGAAGCCGGCCGCATCCAGGAAGGTGAGCAGGGCCTCGGAGAGGCGCATCCAGTTGGGCCCGAAGTAGACCAGCCCCAGGTCGCCGATCACCGACACCATCCACGGGTGGCGCAGGACGACCTCACGCGTGCTGGCCGCGCACTCGGCGAGGGTGGTGCGCCAGTCCGCCGGGTCCGTGTCGGTGACCGTGGGGATCCAGATCTTGCCGAACACCTCGTCGACGACCAGGGCGAGCAGTTCGTCCTTGTTGGCGACGTGGGTGTACATCGAGGTGGCGCCGGCGTTGAGGCGGGCGCCGAGCTTGCGCATGCTCAGGGCCTCGATGCCGTCGCCGTCCAGGATGGCGAGGGCCTCCGCGACGATCTGGGTCCGGCTGAGCGCGGGCTGCTCGCGCCGGGGGCGCTCGGGGCGGCTCCACGGTGTCCCGGGCACGCCCTTCGACCTGGCCGTCATCCGGCCCTCCTCTCGGTCTTCGCCCGCCTGTGCTCGGCTCGGCTGTTCCGTTCAGCATAAGCCGCACCGCACACTGTTCGGCTTTGCGAACAGTGTGCGGTCTCCGTACAGTGTGCGGAGCGGAGCGCGCCGCCCCCGTGGGGACGGGGTGCGGCGTGCCCGCGACGACTTCTGTCCGGCTGCGGCCGGCGCGCTCACTTCGAAGGGGGACCGCGGTGGACCGTCAGCCGCGTCGCTGGCTCATCCTGGTCGTGCTCTGTCTCAGCAGCCTGGTGCTGGTGGTCGACAACATGGTGCTCACGGTGTCCATCCCGCCGATCGCGGAGGACCTCAAGGCCGGGGCTCAGGACATCCAGTGGATCATCGACTCGTACATCCTGGTCTTCGCCGGGCTGCTGCTCACCTCGGGCAGCCTCTCCGACCGGTTCGGCCGGCGGAAGGTGATGATCATCGGGCTGGTGCTGTTCGGCGCCGCCTCCCTGGTCGCGGCCGTCGCCGACAGCCCCGGCCAACTCATCGCCGGACGCGTGCTGATGGGCGTGGGCGGAGCCCTGGTCATGCCGAGCACGCTCTCCATCCTGATCACCGTCTTCGACGACGAGGAACGGCCCAAGGCGATCGCCGCCTGGAGCGCGGTGGCCATGATCGGCCTGGTCGGCGGGCCGGTGCTCGGCGGTGCGCTGATCGCGCACTTCTGGTGGGGCGCGGTCTTCCTGCTCAACGTGCCGGTCGCGGCGGTCGCCATCATCGCGGCGGTCGTGCTGATGCCGGAGTCCAAGGGGCCGTGGCGTCGGCCCGACCTGCCCGGCATGGTGCTCTCGATGGCCGGGATGACCGCGCTGGTCTGGTCGATCATCGTGCTGCCCCGGGACGGCATCACCAGCCCCGGCACGCTCGGCACGCTCGCCGTCGGGGTGCTCGCGCTGGCCGGGTTCGCCGTCCGCCAGGTCCGGACCGACTCGCCGATGGTCCCGCTCGGGCTGTTCCGCAACCGGGTGTTCACCGGCGCCAGCTTCTCGCTCGTCCTGCTGACCTTCGCCACCGGCGGCCTGATGCTGGTCCTCACCCAGTACCTGCAGTTCGTGCTGAAGTTCTCGCCCACCGACACCGGCCTGGCGTTCATCCCGCTGGCCGTCGCCTCGCTGGTGTTCAACGCCGTCGGTGCCACGCTCGGCAGGAAGGTCGCCCCGCGGGTGCTGACCTCGGTCGGCATGCTGGTCATCGCGGCCGGGTTCGGGCTGCTGGCCACGCTCTCGGTCGGCGACGGCTTCGTCAAGGTCGCCTTGGCCATGCTGGTGCTGGGCGCCGGCTCCGGCCTCGGGATGCCGGCCGCGTCCAACGCGCTGATGGGCGCGATCCCCGGCGAGCACGCCGGCGTCGGCTCCGCGCTCAACGACACCATCCAGCAGTCCGGTTCCGCGCTGGGCGTGGCCATCCTCGGCGCCGTCCTGTCCAGCACCTACACCGGCGCGATGCCCACCGACGCGCCCACGGCGGGGAAGCACGCGATCACCGACGCGCTCGCCCTCGCCGCGAGCACCGGGGACGGCGGACTGGCCGCCGCCGCCCGCGACGCGTTCAACACCGCGGCCTCCGTCACCTTCACGGCGGGCGGGATCTCCGTCCTGGCGGCCGCGGGGCTGACCCTGGTGCTGATGCGGGACGGCCGGAAGGCCGCTCCGGTGGCGGGCCCGGTGGAGGACGCGGCGGAGGCGGAGGTCGTCCAGCGGGTGGGCTGAGCCTGCTCGCCCCGGCCCCGCCCGCCCCGTGCGGCCGGGGCCGTCGGCGTGCCGCCGGTGTGTCGCCGCCCCCCGGCGACCCCCGGCGGCGGTGCGTAGCCTGGGCCCCATGTCCCCCGAGTACGCGGAGCGGGCGTCGAAGCTGCCGGGAGCGGTCGTGTGGAGGCGCCGGGCCGTCGGGAGCACGGGCGGCGGCGCGGCCGGGCTCGTCCTGCCCGACGGCTGCATGGACCTGCTCTGGACCGAGGGCCGGCTCCTCGTCGCCGGGCCGGACACCCGCGCCTTCCAACTCGGACCGGGGCTGCGCGGCCCGTGGGCGGGCGTCCGCCTCCCGCCCGGCGCCGCCCCCGCCCTGCTGGGCGTGCCCGCGTACGAACTGCGCGACCGGCGGGTCGACCTGGCGGACCTCCGGCCCGGCGCCGAGGTGCGCCGCCGTGCCGGACGCATCGACGCGGCGCCCGACCCGGTCGTGGCCCTGGAGGAGTTGGCGCTGCGCCTGGCGGCCGACGCGCGGCCGGTGGACCCGCTCGTCCTGGCGGTCGCCGATGCCCTGGCGGCCGGCCGCTCGGTCGCGGCGACCGCCGAGGCGGTCGGCCTCGGCGCGCGGCAACTGCACCGCCGCTCACTGACCGCCTTCGGTTACGGCCCCAAGACCCTGGCCCGGATCCTCCGCTTGCAGCGCGCCCTCGCGCTGGCCCGCTCCGGCGTGCCCCTCGCCGAGACGGCGGCCCGGACGGGCTACGCCGACCAGGCCCATCTGGCGCGTGACGTACGGGAGTTGGCGGGAGTGCCGGCGACCGTCCTGCTGCCCCGTTGACTCAGTCCGCGGCGTCCGGCAGCGGCGCGAACAGGTCGACGCCGTTGCCGTCCGGGTCGTGCACCACGGCGTACCGCTGGCCCCAGAAGGCGTCCCACGGCTTCAGCTCGCCGTGGTACCCGGCGCCGACCAGGTCCTCGTAGACCGCGTCCACCTGGGCGGGGTCGGCGCACCGGAACGCCAGTGCCGTCCGGCCGCCGCCCGCCGGCGGACGCCAGTCCGGGTGGAACGAGCGGATGGTGGAGTCGGGGTCGAGGGCCAGGCGCAGCCCGCCCGGCAGCACGGCCTCGACGTGCGGCTCCTGCTCGGCCCCGTCGGGGAACGCGAGTCCGAGCCGCCGGTAGAAGGCGATCGAGGCGGCCAGGTCCGAGACGGCGAGGCCCACGACGGCGAACTGCGGTGCTGGTGTGCTGTTCATGCCCGTCACGGTAGGCGGCGCCCGGACGCCCCGTCTTGAACGAATCGGACGGTCTCCCGGCCGGTCTGCACACTGGCCGAGTCGGGCATGACCGGGGTAATGATTCCGGTGACCCGATCCCGGCGCGCACCACCGTTGCCGACGACCCCCTGGGAGGGATGACTGATGCTGTACCGCAGTCTCGGAGTTGACGGACCGAAGGCCAGTGCGCTGTGCCTCGGCGCCATGACCTTCGGCACCACCGTGGACGAGCAGACCGCGACGGCGATCCTGGACCGGTTCACCGAGGCCGGCGGGACCTTCGTCGACACCTCGAACAATTACGCCTTCTGGGCCCCCGGCGGGACGGGGTACGAGAGCGAGGAACTGCTCGGCCGCTGGATCGCCCGCCGGCGCAACCGCGACGAACTGGTGCTCGCCACCAAGGCGGGAGCCCGCCCGGTGCCCGAACTCCCCTTCCCCGCGCACATGGAGGGGCTGTCCGCCGCCGCGCTGCGCAGTGCGGCCGAGGGCAGCCTGCGTCGGCTCGGCACCGACCGCGTGGACGTCTACTACGCCCACGTGACGGACCCGTCCACCCCGGTCGAGGAGACCCTCGGGGCCTTTGCCGAGCTGGTGGCCGAAGGAAAGGTCGGCCGGCTCGGCTGCAGCAACCACAGCGCCGCGGACCTGGCCGCCGCCAACGAGCTCGCCGAGCAGTGGAGTTGGCCCGGCTACCGGTGCGTCCAGCAGCGCCACAGCTACCTCCGGCCGCGGCCGGACGCGGACTTCGGCATCCAGAAGCACGCCGACGAGGAGCTGCTGTCGTACGTCGCGCGGCGGCCGGAGCTGCTGCTGCTGGCGTACTCCCCACTGCTCGGCGGCGCGTACTGCCGGCCCGACCGGCCGCTGTCCGAGAAGTACCGGTGGCCGGTGGTGCAGGCCCAGTTGGCCGCCCTGGCCGAGGTGGCGAAGGAGACCGGGGCCACCGTCAACCAGGTGGTGCTCGCCTGGCTGCTGGGCCACCCGGTGCCGACGATCCCGGTCGTGGGCGCCAGCTCCGTCGCCCAGCTGGACGAGAGCCTGGCCGCCCTGGACCTGGTGCTCGACGAGGACCAGCGCCGACGGCTGGACACCGCGGCCTGACCGCGGCGTCCGCCTCGAACCGGCTGCGCGCCGTCAGTCCTGAGCGCCGTCAGCCCTGCGCGCCGTCAGCCCTGGGCGCGGACCGCCCGCCACCGGTTGGCGGTGGTCTCGCTCACCGTGTAGAAGAACTCCGACTTGAACTCGGCGCCGTCACTGAGCGCCTCCACCCAGCTCATCGGCCAGTTCCGCCGGCCGTAGTGCTTGTGCACGACCCGGGTGAACGCGGACAGCACGCCGCGCAGCCGCTTCCGGTCCACGTCGAGCAGCTCGACCAGGGACGTGTAACTCACCCGCTCGCCGGGCTGCTTCGCCAGGATGTCGAGCACCCCGGTCACCGCCTGCACCGAGTCCAGCGGATCGGCCGTCAGCCGGCGCAGATCCTGCACGGTCCACTCGACGAACGGCCACTCGCCGTCCTCCTGCGGACCCCCCTCGGCCGGCGCCGCCACCGCGGGCCCCGCAGCGGCTCCCGAGAGCTCCGCGAGGAACGCGTACACCTGCGTGACGTACTGAGCCGGCACCGGCACCGAGATGAACTGCTGGTTGTCCTGCGTCATGTTTCTTCCCCTCCTGCGTGTCGCCTGTCTGGCGGCAGGACAGATACTTGCACGTCATGTCTCCATGTGTCCATGTACTAACCTGGACTAATTCCGGGACTAATGGATCGATTAGTCTCCCTCGCGGCGTAGCGCGGGAGGGCGGAAGCCGCTTCCGGCACCGGTCGACCGGTCGGAGCCGTGGAACCGGCGAGGGCCCGGACCGTGTGAGGCGGTCCGGGCCCTCCGCGTGGGCGGTCCAGGTCAGTGGAGGACGTCCGGGAAGTTGGTGGCGTCGTCGACGAAGTACACGGCGTCGTGGTCGAGGTCGACCGCGAGCCCGAACGGGGCGCTGGCACCGGGCGGGGGCCCGCTCGGTGCCGCCGGGGCGGGGCCCGGGCAGCTTCGCCGGGTCGATCCGGGCGAACACGCCGACGGCGCTGTCCGGGTCGACCTGGACCAGGGTGGTTCCGGTGCCCTGCTGGTTCTGTGCGTTGTTGAAGTTGCTGATGAGGACGTTGCCGCGGCGCAGACCCGCCCCCAGAACCTCGTGCGCGAAGAGTGAAGCCTCATAACTCAAAGTCATGCAGCAGTCGAACCGCCCGGCGCGCGGAGTTCACCCAGTGGTGTCCCCGCACCGCAGAACGACGAAGGCCCGGACCGTCGAAACGGTCCGGGCCTTCTGCCGGCGGAGGATACGAGATTCGAACTCGTGAGGGGTTGCCCCCAACACGCTTTCCAATTCTCCCGAACGCCGTCCGCCGGGGTTCACACCTGTCCTGAACTGCAGCTGGGCCAACCGCTGGGCGGCGGCTGAACCCTGCTGGACGGGGGTGAATGAGACCAGAAATGGGACCAGGGGACCTCCGGCGCCCATCGGTGCGGGAGACCGGTGAGTACCAAGGAGCCGATCCCTGGTTGGTCGTTCTCCTGCATGATCGAGCCACTGCCGCCACCATGGACGGATCACCACAGGAGGCTCAGATGGCCATCACGCTGCCCAAAGGCGCGAACGCCCCCCTGCCCGGCGCCCATTGCCTGGTCACCGTCGCGGCTTCGGGTGTGCCGTTCGACGTCTCCGCCGTGCTGCTCGGGTCCGACGGCAAGGTCCGCGGCGACCACGACCTGGTGTTCTACAACCACCGGTCGCAGGACGGCGTGACGGTGACCGGGCGCACCGTCACGGCGGACCTCCGACACGTCCCCGCCTCGGTGGAGCGCATCGCCGTTGTGACGAGCATCGACGTCGGCCACCCCGCTGCCCGGTTCGACGCCGGGGGCACCCCGCGCGCCGACGTCGAGTGCGGGTCCACGCGGCTCAAGTTCGTTCCGCCGCCGATGGACGGCGGGGAGACCGTGGCGGTCCTCGTCGAGCTGTACCGGCGCCAGGGCGAGTGGAAGGTCCGGGCGGTCGGACAGGGCTGGGCCAGCGGGCTGGCGGGCTTGGCGGCGGACTTCGGCATCGTCGTTGACGACCCCGCCCCCGCCCCTGCTTCGCCCCCGCCCGTGCCGCTCGGCAAGGTCACCCTCGTCAAGGGCGGCCAGGCCACGATCAGCATGCGCAAGGACGATCCGTCCCCCGTCGTCACCGCCAGCCTGGAATGGAACGGCGGCAGCGCGAACCGCCGCCGGGCCGGTGCCGACCTCGACCTCTACGCCCTCCACGTGCCCCGCAGCCTCGTCACCCCCAAGGGCCCCAGGCCGAACAGGTCCGAGGAGGTCGTGTACTACCGGCAACTCGGCTCCCCCTCCGCACCCCCGTACATCGCCCTCGACGGTGACGCTCGCACACCCGGGCGCGAAACCGTCACCATCCGCCGACCCGACCTCCAGGGCTACGTCCTGATCTGCGCCTACAGCGCGGTCGAGAACGGCACCGGCTCCTTCAAGTCCTACGGAGCCAGGGCTGTCGTCACGGACGGCCGCGGGTCCACTGTCACCGTCCCGCTGTTCAACAACCGCAACCTGTCCTACTGGGTCGCTATCGCCCTCATCGACTTCACCGCTCCCGGCGGCATCGAGATCCGCCACGTCGAGAAGTACAGCGGCAACCACCAGGAAGCCCGCCCGATGCTGTACTCCAACGGCAACTTCCGCATGAGCACCGGCCCGGTCGAGTTCAAGACCAAGTGAGGGAAGCGCCCGCCCACTCCAGCTGACACGGCGCCCGGAGGCGGAAAACGACGAAGGCCCGGGCCGCGTGATGCGGTCCGGGCCTTCTGCCGGCGGAGGATACGAGATTCGAACTCGTGAGGGGTTGCCCCCAACACGCTTTCCAATTCTCACGAACCCTGTCCGCCTGGGTTCACACCCGTCCTGACCTGGGACGGAGTGCACTGCCGAGTGGAGTCTGAACCGGGCTGGACGGGAGTGAATGAGACCGGAACTGAGACCATGATCTGGCGTTGGCGTTGGTTGCCTGGCCCTTGCTCAGGGCGAGCGTCCACTCCACGGTCGGCTTGTCGCTCACCTGCAGCCAGGAGGCGGCGACAGGCTCATCCACAGCCTCGGGGAACTCGGCTCGGGTGATCTCGACGACGGAGAGAACGATCGAGTAGGTGCCTGGATCCACCTCAGCGGTGAAGGGATCCACGTCGCTGAGGCCGATGAATGGGTCGCAGGCCGCGACCTTGCCCGAGGGCAGGGAGAGCGTGGCCTCGGGCCGTACCGCCAATGTGGCCGTCATGCCTTGGCTGCGGTCGTACGAACTGCCGGCTGTGAACAGGCGCACCACATCAGGGGCAGCAAGAGGCATCGGGGCTCAACCTCGCAGGTAGGAACGGATGGCTGGCCGGTCGGTGCTTCAACAGGACTGATCCCTTGGACACCGGAACGCATGTCACCTCTGTCCCCAGGTTGCTCGCCCTGCTGGGTCAACCTGTGACAACACGGGGTAGTCAACCAGCTGCGCGTGGGCACCCACCTCTGCCATGATGCCTAGCCAGGCGAGCAGTCCGTCAGTAACAGGGGTGGCGTAGTGTCCGGCACACCAATCGCATGGTACGTAAAGAGCATCGAAGTAGATGGGCTTGGGGGACGCAGCGAGACCTATCAGCAGAGTCTCAATCCGGACGTTAACGTATTCTTCGGCCTCAACGGGTCGGGCAAGACCACCCTGCTTAAAATCATCCATGCTGCCCTGAACGGAGAGATCTCCCCGCTAATTGGGGCACCCTTCACGCGAGCGACAGTAAAGATCGAGATCCCGGAGGATGGTGCGACAATTGAGCGAAGCATTGTCGTGCCAGATTCCGAGGCCCTTTCGGCTGATTTTAGGCGCGCACTACCGGCAAGCATTCGAAACCGTCGCGGAGCGTCACCGCGGTACGAATCACTCCTCAAAGAGGTTTTTGACTGGGAAACGTCAGTCTTTGCACAAGATCGCAAAGCAAGGGGCTTTTATTCAAACCAGCCACCGGGGGGCGTCCACTCGTTTCGGCATCGGTACCTACCGACATCACGGTTGATTGACATGCGGGAGATGCAAACTCCAGTCGGCCCGGAGTGGTCGTTTGACGAGTATTTCGCAGATTCAATTCAGCGACTTTGGGCCTCTTATTCCACAGAAGTCCTCACTGGCGTCAGAAAGGCTCAGGAGGATGGGCTGGGTCGCATCCTCACGGGCGTCATCTCACCATCAGAGGTATCTCATCCGGCCAAAGAACTCGATCCAAATCAAGCGTATCTTCGCGTAGCAAGCTTTCTCAAGCGCAGGAAGACAGAGCGGCTTGTGCAGAGCGAAGACGAGTTCCTGCGTCGATTCTCTTCCGACTCTGCATTCAAGCGAGTGGTTATTGATATTAACGAGGTGGAAGAACAGATCGAGTTGGCGCTGGAGCCGCGGACGAAGCTGGAGAAGCTGGTTCAGGGGCTAATTTCCGGACCCAAGCAAATTGATTTTGGCGACACCCAGATCCGCGTAATTGCTGCAGACAGCAGGGAAATATCGCTAGATCGCCTTTCGTCCGGAGAGAAGCAGCTTATCCGAATCCTAGTCGAGACTCTCGCCGCCCGAGGGCGTCCGATCATCATCGATGAGCCAGAATTGTCGATGCACATTGACTGGCAGAACGTGCTCATTGAGTCGATCCAAACTATGGACTCAACCGCCCAGGTGATCACTGCAACGCACTCGCCCGAGATTATGGCAGAAATCGACGACGAGAAGATCTTCCGACTTTGACTAGACTCCTCCACACTGCCGGCGGAACGATACGCCAGATGCAGATGTCCAGTATTCAGGTTTTCGTTTACGTCGAGGGGACCAACGTAGACGGGTACGTTCACGGAACCAACTGTGACCGAGCGCTCGGGCCCATGCATATTACATACCGTGTGGTTCCAGCCAAGCAACTCCCTGGCGACGCAGGGGGAAAGTCAAGGCTCGTCAACTATTTTTCATTCCTTCGCGAGAATGGGGCGCTGTCAAGCATTTTTAAAGGCAAGGCAACTGTCGCCCTATTCTTTATGGATAAGGACGTGGATGACAAATGCGGAAAATTGCTTGAATCCGACAATGTAATATACACGAAATTTTACGATGTTGAGAATCACGTGTTTCACGAGGGTGATGTCGCAGCGGCCGTAGCAGCAGCATGCAGCCTGCCTCCAAACTGGTGTCGTGACGAGTTCGGAACCTGCGGTGCTTGGCAGAAGAAGGTGGCTATGGGGTGGCGCCAGTGGACGGCGCTTTGTTTTGCCGCGCAAGCGACGAACTCAAATAAGGAAGCAAACTATGGTCGCCCCTCTCCGCTAAATCCTGTGGCGCATGAGATCCACGACCCGGCTAGCGCGGAAAGCTATGAACTGAAGGCACACAAAGCTGCTCGGGCTGCATGTGATGGTTCCTGTGACGACTGGCATGCAGCGCGCGAGTATGTAGGACAGGCATACGAGACCGGACGCTGGGATGAAGTTTTCAAAGGGAAGTGGTACGCCCCTATCCTGGAGAAACAGGTTCTCGCTAGGGCTCCACACCAAGTCGACAGTAAGCATCTAGCCGCTTCGCTGGTACGCCATGTCGCACAGACTATGCGGTTCGACGGGGATTGGGCGGAGTCGGTACAACAGACAGTCCGCCGTGTTGTTACGGCCTGTGGAGTTACAGCGACTTGACGGGCGCAGACTGAGCCCTCGGCGGAGTTGCAGCGCCGGGGCTTCGGTGAGCGAGCGATGTCACCTCAGTGACGACCTGTCCCCGAAGCACGGTCAGCTCGGGGACACCGTCGGCAACCCAGTCGGAGTCCTGACGATCGCCTTCTCGCCGGATGGCACGTTGCTCGCTACGGGAAGCAGTGATGGGACGGCGCGCCTTTGGGATGCAGCCAGTCGAACCCTGGTTGCGGAACCGATCAACGGGCACGACTCTGGCGTCTCCTCGGTGCACTTCTCATCCGATGGGCGGCTCCTCGTTACTGTGGGGAGGACGATCTGTCTGTGCGATCTCATGGATACCGAGTGTCCAAGGAAGGTCGGCAAGCCCTTTTCAAGCGCTCTGACAGCCAAACCAGCACTATCTAGCGACGGGAACCTGGCAGCCGGGCACGCGAACGGCGCTGTACAGCTATGGGATCTGTCCACCCAGACGAAGCTCGGCGGGGCACTACGAGGCCACGCGGACGCTGTCACAGCTATCGCGTTCTCTCCCGATGGCTGTCTCCTGGCCAGGGCCGGGCGCGATATTCAGCTTGAACCACTAGGCAGCCGCCGAACTCGACCGGACGGGGGTGAATGAGACCAAGAATAAGACCAGGCTGCTTGCCGTCCCGGCCTGCGGCGGGCGCTCAGATGCTTTCTCTGCTACTGCTCGTACGCCCAGGCATGGCCCGTCTGCCGGTACTCCTCGACCGGGATCGGGTGGACGTCGGGGCGCATGCGGTCGGTGTAGAGGAGGCCGTCGAGGTGGTCGATCTCGTGGGCGACGAGGCGGGCGAGGCCGAACTCATAGGTGGCGGTGGTGATGACGCCGTCGAGGGCGGTAGAGGTGACATCCATGCGGAGCGGGCGGGGGACCATGCCCCGGACGTCGAAGAAGCTGAGGCAGCCCTCGTAGCGTTCGTCGGTCTCGTCGGAGATGACGGTGATCTTGGGGTTGAGCAGGATGATCGGCTCGGCGCCGGCAGTCAGGGGTCGGACGAGGGCGGCAGCGCGGGGGATGCCGATCTGTGGGGCGGCGAGGCCCATGCCCTTGGCGAAGGTGTGGGCGCGGCCGATCTGCTCGGCGGCGGCGAACAGTTTGCCGATCACGGCCTGGGCGGTGGCGCGTTCGGCAGGGAGGTCGAAGGGTTCGGCGAGCTGGTTGAGGATGGGGGTGCCCTGCTGGACGACGCCGAAGGACTGCATCTGCTGACTGGGTCGCATCTCGATCACCTGGTCTTGTGGGTCTGTCGTGGGTTGTCGGCGGTGGCGCGAACGGCCATTCGAGGCGGATACGGGCGTGTCGCGGCTGATCGTCAGTGGATCAGGCACTGTGCTGGTGCTCGTCGTCGTGGCGGCTGACGGTGGTCTGCAGGGGTACGGTCTCAGCCGTCGGCGTCCAGGTGCCGACCGCCACCGGTTCGGGCTGCAGTGCGATCCCGGTCGCGATCTCGACCTGGGCCGAAAGCTCGGTGAGGGCCTGGGCGAAGCCCGTCGCGGTCGCTCCGTCGTGGGCGGTGAGCGTGAGGGTCCGGCGTTCTGAGCAGCGGATGCCGTCTGCGATCTTGTAGCCGGGGCGGTAGCCAGTGTGCTCCAGTAGCCAGCCGGCGCTGGCTCGGAGCTGTCCGTCGCTGTCGGTGTGGGTGGGGCATCCGGCGGCGGACAGGCGGGTGGCCTGGGTGGCGGTGACGGGCGGGTTGAGGAAGACCGATCCGGCTTGGCGGGCGGTGGGGCCGTGGGGGTCGAGGAGAAGTCCGCGGCGGTGGCGGTTGGCGAGAACGGCGGCCGTCACCTCGGCGACGGGCGGCCGGGTGCCAATGGAGGTGCCGAGTTCGTCCGCGAGCGGCTGGTAGGTGACGGGGGCGGCCGATGAGCGGGTGAGGTGGAACGTCGCCGTGAGGACGGTCCAGCGGCCGGGGTTGCTCTTGAACCTGCTGTCACGGTGGCGCAGGCGGCATGCCTCGGCGGGCAGGGTCCGCATACGGCCCATCTCCCAGTCCCACACCGTCAGGTGGTCGAGGGTGTCGGAGATCTGCTGACCGTAGGCGCCGGCGTTCTGAACGGGGGCCGCCCCGGTGGTGCCGGGTATCCCGGCCAGGCACTCGATCCCGGCCAGGTGCTCGGCGGCGGCCCAGGCGGTGAGGTCGGTGAGCGGGTGTCCTGCCTGCACGGTGACGTCGACCGTGGTGTCGTGCACGCGGGTGGCGGTGATGCCCCGGGTGTTCATGACTACGACGGTGCCGGGGTGTCCGGCGTCGGAGGCGATGACGTTGCTGCCGTGGCCCAGCACCAAGGGTGCCTGTTCGTGGCGCTGCCCGATCGTCCTGACGGCGTCGGCCCAGTCAGCGGGGATGGAGATCGTCAGAACGTGCTCGGCGGGGCCGCCGAGCCGCAGGGTGGTGAGGGACGCGAGCCAGGTGCTGGGCACGGTTGGCCCTCCTAGGGTTCGTCGGTGATCGCCTTGAGGGCGAGGGCCCGCAGCGGGGCGAGGCGGGTGCGGTTGTCCTGGTGGTGGTAGACGGCGTTGGTGCAGATGGCCAGGTAGCGGCCGGTGGCCGGGGCGAGATAGAGGCTGGTCCCGGTGAAGCCGTGGTGGTAGGCGACCCTGCCCTCGTCGGCGAGGATCCAGGCCAGGCCACGGTCGAGGCCCGGCTCGATCTCGGCCTGCGGCTGCATGCTGGCGGTGAGCCAGCGGCCCAGGGGCCAGCCGGTGGCGTGCGAGGACAGCAGGTGGGTGGCGAAGGCGGCGAGGTCGGCCGGGGTGGTGAACACCCCGGCATGGCCGGCGACTCCGCCGAGCAGGGCGGCGTTGTCGTCGTGCGGCATCCCCCACAACCGGGGCCCGCCGGTCAACCGCTGCTCGGTCGGGGCGACCTGGGCGGAGCGGGGCACCGGTCCGTAGGTCGTGCTGGTCATGCCGAGGTCCTGCCAGAGCTCGGCCGCCAGCTCGTCCAGGCGTCGGCAGCGGTAGTGGGCCAGGGCCAGGCCGAGGAGGATGAAGCCGCGGTTGATGTAGTGGTGTCCGGCTCCGGGGTCGGCGATCAGCGGCTCTCCGCAGATCAGGTGGGTAAGCGGTTCGGTGCGGTTGCGGTACTGGTCGAGGCGGGTGTCGGCCCGCAGGCCGGAGGTGTGGGCCAGGACCTGGCCAACCGTCACCTGGCCGCCGGGTGCATCGGCGGGGATGCCAGTCAGCAGTTCGCGGATCGGGGTGTCCAGGGTGAAGCCGTCCATGAGGGAGGTGCCGACCAGCGGCCAGGTGGCCAGGACCTTGGTCAGCGACGCCACGTCGTACACCGTGTCCGGCCCCGGCCGGGCGTCGCCGCACTCGGGGGCGACGACGCCGGAGGCCAGGTAGCCGGGCTCGGTGTCGAAGGTGCCGTGGGCGATGACTCCGCCGGGCACGGTGCCGTCAGCGGTCATCAGGTCCAGGCACTCGCGCAGGTCGGCGAGCGCGTTCGGCTTCCACGGCACGGTGTTGGTCACGGCTACTCCTGGTCGATCGTCAGGTCGGCACCGAGCGCGGCCAACTTCGGCAGCAGGCTGCCGTATCCGCGCCGCAGGTGATACATCCCTCGGATCGTAGAGGTGCCCTCGGCGGCCAGGGCGGCGATCACGAGAGCGGTCACCGCCCGGATGTCCTCCCCGGCCACGTCGGCACCGGTGAGGGCGGACCGGCCCCGGACGGTGATCACCGAGCCGGTCGCGTTGACCGCGGCGCCGAACGCGGCCAGGGCCAGCAGGTGGGAGTCGCGCTGAGTGTAGATCCGCTCGTCGATGCGGGAGGCGCCCTCGGCCTGGGTGAGAAAAGCGGTCAGCTGGGGCTGCACATCGGTCGGGAAGCCCGGGTGTGGGCCGGTGGCCATCTGTACCGGCCGCGGCCCGGCCGGGGTGCTGACGGCCGTTCCGCCGTCCAGCGGGTCCAACTGAATGCCGGCGTCGGCGAACACCGAGACCAGGCCGTCGGGGAACGCGGCGGCGGCGAACCCGTCCAGGTGGACGCCGCCACCCGTGATGGCGGTGGCCAGGGCCAGGGTGGCGGCCTCCAGCCGGTCCGGCGGCACGGTGAACACCCCGCCCCGGATGCGGTCGGTGCCGGTGACGTTCAGGGCCTTCCTGCCGCGCCACTCGATGCCGACGCCGGCCTGCGAGAGCAGGGCGGCGGTGTGGGTGACCTCGGGCTCCACACTGGGGTTGAGGATCGCGGAGGTGCCCGGGGTACGGGCGGCCAGCAGCATCGCGGTGACCGTCGCACCCAGGCTCGGCCCCCACGAGCGGGTCTCGGCGTCGGTGATGAACGGCAGCCGCTTGCCGGTGAAGCGGGCCCGCACCTGGCCCCGGTTCACCTCGACCTCGGCCCCGGCGGCTTCCATCGCGGCCAGGTGCCGGTCGATGTAGCGGGCGCAGAAGGCGTCCCCGCCGGGGGTGGGGAAGGTGACCTTGCCGGCGCGGGCCAGCAGGGCGGCTCCCATCACTGCGGTGGTGCGGATGCGCCGTCCGAGGTTGTCCGGGATGACGGGGAAGTAGGAGTCGGCCGGTCGGGTGGCGAACTCGTCTCCGGTCACGGTGGCGCGGGTGCCGGTGCGCTGCAGGATGTCGGCGACGACCAGGGTGTCCAGGATCTCGGGCGCACCGGCCAGGGTGAGCGGGTTGTCGGCGAGGATCGCGGCGGCGTACAGGTGCAGGGCGATGTTCTTGCTGCCCTGGACGGTGGCGGTGCCGGCCAGGCGGCGGCCTCCGGTGATCCGTACGGCCCGCTGGTCGGTCGTCGGGGTGGTATCGGTGGTGGGCATGGTCACCTTCCCTGGCTTCCGGCCGGGAAGAAGCCCCCGACCTGGGTCTTCGGGTAGAGCAGGGTGTGAGCGCCGACCAGGGTGGCGGGCTGGAGCACGGTGCCGGCGGGAACGATCACGCCGTCGCCGATCACCGCGCCGAACTTCGTCTGGCCGGTGGCGATGCGTCGGCCGTCGAGGTGGGCGCAGACTTCCTCGGTGGCCGGTTCGGTGACCGGCCAGGAGGTGACCCGCAGGCCGGTGGTCGACACGAACGCGCCGATGTTGACGCCGAGGCCGAGCACGGAGTCCCCAACGAAACTGGTGTGCTTCATGAAGACGCCACCGGTCAGCAGGGAACGGGTGACCTCGGCGCCGAAGCCGATGCGGCAGCCGGGGCCGACGACGGTGTTGTCGCGCACCCGGGCGCCGGCCTCGATCACCGCGCCGGGGCAGACCAGCACCGGGCCGGTGACGAACGCGCCTTCGGCGATGACGGCCCCGGGCGCCACGATCACGTGGCCCCGGACGCTGGCCCCGGGCTCGATGATCCCGGTCGCCTCCGGCAGCGGGATGTCCAGGTTGCCGGCGAGCAGTTCGGTGATGGCCTTCTTGATGCCGAAGACGGTCGGGCAGCAGTTCAGCAGCTCTAGCACGACCGGGTCGGTGACGTGTTCGGTGTCGAAGTAGTACTCGGGGGTGGTGCGGTAGTCGATGCGCTGCAGCTCGGTGTGCAGTGCGGGCGCGTCGGTCAGCCGGTGCATGGCTGGATCTCCTCTCGGGCGAGCGAGTGGAAGAAAGGGGCGGGGCCGTCACGGCGGGCCCCGGGGCCTCAGGAGGGAGGAAGGTCGGGCACGGTCGCCGCCTGGAGGCTGGCCTCGGCCGGGTGGTTGTGGACAGCCAGACCGAGTAGGGCGAGCACGGGTAGGTGCAGGGCGGCCCAGGAGGCGGTGAGGAAGGTGCCGAGCCGGTCGCGGTCCGGCGGGGCGGCGTGCCGCCGGCTGGCGGGCGGCGGGGAGGTGCTGGGCGTTGGCATGGGAGGGCCTTCGGCAGCAGGGGGAAGGGTGGACGTTCCCCAGTGAACCGCCGGGCGAAAGGCCGGATCCGTAGCCGGACTACGGGCCGTAGTCCGGTTACGGGTCAGATGATCTGGACGCCCGCTCGGGCGGCGAAGTCCCGGACACCGGGCAGCTTGCGGTCGTGCCGCAGCAGGGTGGTAGCGAGGTCGCGGACGGCACCCCGGCGGATCTCCTGCGGGGCGGCCCCCTCGGCGGCCAGCAGAGCCCGGTAGCACTGTTCGGGCTTGCCCCACTGGTCGAACGCGCGGGCCACGTCGGTGAAGAAGCGGGCCTGCCGCTCGGCGGTCGGCAGTGCGGTGGGGTCGATCGTGGAGGCCAGCTCGATCGCCCGGCCGGCGTCGCCGAGCTCGTAGTGCACCGACAACTCGTGCAGGGCAACTCCTTGGACGCCATCCACCCGGCCGGAGGCCCGGCTGGCGGCTGCGGCGCTGTCAGCGGCCTCGCGGATCAGCGAGTGGGCGTAGGCGCGGTCGCCGGTCTTCGCGGCGGTGTAGGCCGCGGTGGCATACAGGTCGCCGCGGGCGCCCAGACGGGCGGACTCGGGCACGGTGGTGTCGGCGAGGAGGTCTTCGGCGGCGACCACCGCGATGTCGGTTGCTCGGGCCAGGCTGCTCTGGCGGCGCCAGGCGCTGGAGACCATCCGCTGAGCCTCGGCGACCACCAGAGGGTCGCCGCCGTCCCGGGCGGCGGTGAGCGCGCGGTCGGCGGTGATGGCCACCAGGTTGTTGTCGCCGATCTTGATGCACAGCCGAACTGCGAGGTTGTAGAGCTGGGCGACGTTGCGCGCCCGCTCCTCGGTGCTGCCGACCATCTGGGCGGCAGCGATCCGGCTCGGCAGGGCCTCGGCGAGCGCGTCGTACCGGGCCGCCTTGAACTCGCGACGAGACGTCAGGAGCGAGGCGGCGACGGATTCGCGGGTCGGCTCGCTGCGGGGCGCCGGAATCCGCCCCGCTCCGTAGAGGAGCAGGTCCTCCAGGCCGGCCAGCGGCGAGGCCGTTTCGGCGTGCGCGGCCTGCCGGCCGGCGGCCGGGGTGAACAGGGCGGCAGCCGCCAGGGTCAGGAACGGGCGGCGTCGCACATCGTCCTCCTCGGCAGCGGAAGTGCTCGTCAGCGTAACGGAGGTGGACTTGCGAGGGCGGGACCTCGGGCGGTCTGAGGCTGGTTGCGGTAAGGCCATCAGCTCGCTGAGCTCGCAGCGCAGTACCTCCGCGAGGCGCCGGAGCAAGGTCAGGTCCTTCACCCGCTGCAAGTCCCGTTCGACCAGCGACATCCAGACCTCGCTGCGGTCGAGTTCAGCGGCGAGGCGGAGCTGGGTCCACTCCATCTCGGCGCGACGGAGCGCGATGAACTTGCCGAACGTGATGCCGCTGCCCCTCACGTTGGCCCCCGATACCGTGTTGAAGCCACTACGGATCGCTACCGTACCGATGGTCGGGGCCACGGTGTAGGGCTTTCGGTATCGAGCCAGCACGTCGCAGACCGGCTTGGGTCGGGCTGCGTTGCTGGTCCCTGAGGGTCATCCGTGCTGCCCTCGCACCCCTGGGTGAGGGCAACTCCATCCGCTGCGAGGTGCAGGCGGGGTAAGGACTCCTTGCCTCACAACTTGCTCCGCCTTGGCGGTGCCGGGGTAAGCATCGCTTATCCCACAACTTGCTCCGGCTTCCGGTGGTCTGACCTCGGTTCGGAATGCAGATGAGCTTTTGCAGGCCGGGCCAGTGGACGTTACGGCGTGCGGTGGAAGCTCGGCTATCTCCTCGATGGCACGGCGTTCACGACGGGGCGTACACGCGAGCCCCCTTCTAGAGGGGGGCTCGCGCGTGAACGCTGGGTCGCGTGGACGGCGTGTGCGCCTCCGTGATCGCTCTACCTGCGGTTTCTTCGCTGAGCGTGGACGGTGTGAATGGCTTTCGCAGGGCTCTGCGCGGGAGGCGTGCGTGGACGGTCTTGTGTACGGTCCACGCCGGGGGAGCGCCCAATGGCGGCGATGGTCCGCTCGTGCGCCAGCGGCCGGGTACAACGGTCGGCGCTGTCCGCTGGCCCGTGCGGTCACCTCGGTCAGTTCGGTCTACCGGCGTGACCGCAGTGACCGAACCCCGGTCACTGCGGTCGGTCAGAACGACGGACTGACCGGGGACGCGGTCACTCACGCTGCCCCCGGTCACCCCAGTCGTGGTGGCGGTCAGGAGACGGCCGTGATGTGCCGGGCAGAGGGGCGGTAACGGGCCTGCTGGCCGCCCCCGACACCACCAGCAGTGACCGCCAACCCACTCTTGACCAGGCGGTCCAGGTGGCGGCGAGCCTTCTCGATGTCGGCGCGGTCGGGGTTGGCCTCGCCGGTCACGGTGGTCGCCAGGTCACGGGCGGTCAGACCGTCCGTGGCGGTGCGCAGGAGAGTGACCGGGTCCAGGGTCGGCTCGACGTAGGTGGTTCCGCGCTGATGGTCGTGGATGACCGGCAGCGGGCCGATCTCGCCGGTCACGGTTTTGAGGTGGTGGATGGTGACCGCCGGGTCGCCGGCCTCTCCGGCGATGAAGAGGACACTGCCCGCTCCGGCGGTCAGCCAGGTCGAGCCGTACACCCGGTCCAGGGTCGGGCGCTGGCCGCGTGGCGTGTCGGCGGTGGCCTTGCGCTGGTGGTGGAACTCCATGATCTGGATGCCTGCGCGCAGGGCCCGCATGCGGGCGTTGTTGAAGGCGACGGCCAGGGAGTCGTCCACGAGGGTGCTGACCGCGTCCTTGAGGCTGTCGATGACGATGGTGTCGGCGCGGTGGGCGGCGGCGAGTTCGGCGAGGAGGTCGGGTTCCTTGTCGAGGGTGGCGGGGAGCGGTCCCTGCCACACGGTGAGGCGGTCGCGCAGGTGGGCCTCGTCGGCAGGCAGGATGCGGCGGGCCATGGCGCGGGCGATCTGTTGGGGGCGGTCCATGGCGAGATAGAGGACGCGTTCTCCCTCCGCGACGGGGAGGTCGAGGACGGCGGCCTGGAGGCCGAGGCGGGCGAGGACGACCTGGTGGGCGATAGTGGTCTTGCCGACACCCGGCGCGCCGACGATCATCAGGCTCTCGCCGGAGGCCCAGGCGGTCTGCTCCCGGGTGTCCCACAACGGTTCCTTGTCCGCGCCGGTCTTGGTGACGAAGTCCCAGCCGTTGACGATGTAGCGGGACAGACGGCTGCTGCCGGAGGCCAGCGCGCGTTCGCGCTCGGCACGGATCTCGGTCTCGACAGCCGTACGGATCTCGTCCGGGTCGGCGCCCGGAGCCAGCGCGTGCTGGACCGTGCGGATGCCGGTGGCGTGCAGGGTCCGCAGTTGGGCGTCGCGGCGCACGATCTGCGCGTAGTAGTCGGCGTTGTCCGTCGAGGGCGGCGCGACGGCGACCAGCGTGTGGAGGTAGGACGAGCCTCCGACGCGGGAGAGATCTCCCGCGCCCTGCAGGTGGTCTGCGAGGGCGATGGGGTCGGTTGGGGCGTCCTCGGCGCGCAGCGCGAGGATTGCGCGCCAGATGGTCTCGTGGGCGGGCCGGTAGAAGTCGCGTGCGTCCAACGTGCTGCGTACCTTCTCCACCGCCTGGTGGTTCACCATGCAGGCGCCGAGAACCGCCTGCTCTGCATCGACGTTGTGCGGCGGCTCCCCGGAGGGGCGGCCAGCGTGAGTGCTCGGCGCGTCGCTCGGCTGCCGGTCGTGGTGGGATGACGGCTTTGACGGCGGGGCCGTAGGCTTGTCCACAGCGGTGTCCTCACTCGGAGGCGCTGGGCGGCTACCCGGTTCCTCCGTTGTCGACTGTTCCAGGGATGGGCGGTTTCGAGGTTCTGCTTCGGCCCTCGGCGTACGTAGCGCCGGGGGCCTTTGTGTTGTCGCGGGTGCCGGGTGCCGGGTGGCTGGCCCGGCCGTCGATGCGGTTCGGCTTAGTTGCGTTTCACCTTGCATCACGTTAACGTCGTGCTCGACGCATTGCAAATGGGGTTAACGACGATGCATGGAGGGTTGACCGTGGTGGCTGGCGCGGATTCGAGACAGCGGCTGGAAGGGGAGGAGAACGTCGCCCGGCGCATCAAGATGGAGCGCGAGGCGCGCGGGTGGAGTACCGCCACGCTCGCGGAGCGCCTGACCGAGGCCGGCTATCCGCTCAACCAGTCGGCGGTGTGGCGCATCGAGAGCGGTGAACCGCGCCGGAGGGTGAACCTGGACGAGGCCATCGGCTTTGCCAAGGTCTTCGACATCTCCCTGGACAACCTGGTCGGACCACCCGAGATCGCCGCCAATGCCCACGTGAAGCGGCTGCTGGCGGAGTTCGCCGAGAGCTGGCAGAAGTCCGTCGCCGCCCGCAAGGAGATGGACCGCGCCCGCGACGCGCTCGGTGCCTACGGCGCCGCCCACCCGAACCTCACTGAACTCATCAGCGCGATGATCACTCGGGTCGCCGCTGACAAGGCTGGCGGCGACTACGGCTCGCAGAGTCTTCCTCCTGGCTCGTCCGAGACTCAAGGTCTCGCCGATCCAGGAGCCGCGACGTAACTCGTCGATCCCGAGTCCGGCCCTGGCCGCCCAAGGGCACCTGCTGCATGGTGCTGGGCCTGCACGTCGCTCCTGCCGCTGATCCGATGATGACCGGCATCATGCTGGACATTCGGTGGTTTGGTGCGGCCGGAATCAACCGCTAACGTCCCCTCCCGCCAGTCGGTCCACGGGCCTTGCCAGCCCATGGAACTTCGACCAGCCATGCCTTCCGCAACCCCTCGGCGCTACGAACGCCGGAGGTCGCAACGCGGACCCGTACAACCGAATCGCCCATCCCTGGAACATCGACAACGGCGGCGCATAGCCGAAAGCGCCGCTGGGATAGGACACCCATGCCCGAAACACCGCTGGAGCTTGCCCGAGTGGCCCACGCCCTCGGCACCACAGAGCAGGTCCTCCTGCGCCTGATCGCCGATCAGAGCAGTGCAGCCGACCCCACGCTCGTCGCCCTCACCGTCGAAGAGGCCGCCCGCCGCCTCGGTGTCGGTCGGACGACCATGTACGCCCTGGTCGCCTCCGGCGAAGTCTCGTCCGTGACGATCGGCCGTCTCCGACGCGTGCCCGCCGAGGCGCTCAAGAAGTACGTGGCCTCCCGTACGCAGGCAGCCGCTTCGACCGTCGCGCTCGCCGCCTGAGGGGGGAACCGATGGCGAACACTCGCAAGCCCAACGGCGACTCCTCGATCTACCAGGGCAGCGACGGCCGCTGGCACGGCCGCGTCACGGTCGGCGTCAAGGACGACGGCACCCCCGACCGCCGTCACTTCAGCGCCAAGACCCGTGCCGAGGTCACGGCCAAGGTTCGCAAGCTGGAGAAGCTGCGCGACAACGGCACCGTGCCCAAGGCCGGCCAGAAGTGGACGGTCGGCAAGTGGCTGACCCACTGGATCAAGGAGATCGTGCCGGGCACCGTCAGCGAGAACACGTACGCCAGATACGAGGTCGCCGTCCGGGTGCTCCTCATACCCGGCCTCGGTGCGCACCGCCTGGAGAAGCTGGAGCCCGAGCACCTGGAGCGCTTCTTAAAAGAAGATGCAGGCTGCCGGCAGCGCTGCTGGTACCGCTCACCAGGCCCACCGCACAATCCGTGTGGCCCTCGGCGAGGCTCTGCGGCGCGACCACCTCACCCGTAACGTGGCCACGATCGCCAAGGCTCCGAAGCTCGAAGAGGAGGAGATCGAGCCGTTCGAGATCGAGGAGGTCCAGGCGCTCATGGACACGGCGCGCCAGCGCCGCAACTCCGCCCGCTGGATCTTCGCTCTCGCCCTTGGCCTGCGGCAGGGCGAGGTGCTCGGACTCCACTGGAAGGACGTTGACTTCGCCCGAGGCGTCGCCTGGGTCAAGCGCGGTCGGCTGCGGCCCAAGTACCAGCACGGCTGTGGCGACCGCTGCGGCAGGAAGCCCGGCTTCTGCCCGCAGAAGGAGCCGATCCGACGCGAGACCAAGGACACCAAGTCTCGCGCCGGGCGCCGCGCGGTGCCGCTGCCCGAGCAACTCGTCGTGATCCTTCGGCAGCACAAGGAGGAGCAGGACCGCGAGCGGGCCCTCGCCCGCGACCTCTGGACCGACAAGGGCTACGTCTTCACCTCGGAGACCGGCGAGCCGCTCAACCCCAGCACCGACTACCACCATTGGAAGCGGCTCCTGCGCGAGGCCGGCATCCGTGACGGCCGCCTACACGACGCCCGTCACACTGCCTCGACTGTCCTTCTCCTGCTCGGCGTGCCGGAGCGGATCGTGATGGCGATCATGGGCTGGTCCTCGACCTCGATGGCCCAGCGCTACCAGCACGTCACCGAGCCGATACTGAACGACGTCGGCAAGAAGCTCGGCGCGGTTCTATGGGGATCCCAGCCGCGTTGGTGAGCAAGGGCTCATACGTGCTGCTGGTCAGCCCCATCGGTGATGGGGCTGACCAGATGAGTTGGCGGCCCCTGCTGACATGCGTACATGTGAAGAGGTGGCGTTCGTTCTTGACGTTGCGGTCAAGCGAAAGAGCACCCCTAAGTAGCGAACCGCTTCTGGAAGTACTAGCTGTTCTTGATGGATCCTGCGCTTGCCTTGTTCTTCACGATCTTCTGCATTCCCGGCTTTCTCGCCACCCGCTGCATCCGTCCCCAGGCCTGGAGGTCCTGGAAGTGGTCGGGCACCTCGACGCCCCGGCTGCGGGCGTACTCGATGAGGGTAGTGACGATCGCGACCATTCGGCCGCGCCCGGGAAGAGCACTCCCTGCCAGGTAGGCGGCGATCTTGTCCTCCTCGTACCCTGTTCTGGCCGAGAGGAACTCCGCACTCGGCGAACCGGCAAGGCGACGCAGCGAGCGGAGCCGGTTCGCGAACGCCGCCCGGAAGTCGCGCGACCTCGCCCCGGCGATGCCTTCCCCGGTGCTTGCCGAGAGCAGATCGATGGAGCCCGCCAGTTCGTAATCCGCGAGCCGGATGGACTTCCGCCGGGCCTCCTCCGGCCGATCCGGATTCATCGGGGAGTTGCTCGCTTCAATGTGGCGTCGTGCGGGTTCGCTGAGTGCCTCGGCGCAGGATTCGTTCAACTGCTGGGCCTCAGGGACGAAGATCTTGTAATTCTGGCCGGCGAGTTCGAGTGTCTCGCCATTGACGTGCTGCCAAAAAATCTGCTCAGTGACGGGATCGAACAGCATGATGACGACTGGGAGCGAGTGTTTGTGCCAGTACACGACGTGGCGCGTGTCGCAGTAGTACCACCAGCCGCCCTCCCCAGGAGAAGTGAACTGACTGGCCCCCGACTTGAGCTGAACGGCAAGAAGTCGACCGGTCCCAAGACCGACGTTGCCGGGGGTCAAGCTCCCGTTGTCCACCACCTCAAGGTGCGCGTCGACCCCGATGTCGCTCGTCTCCTGTTCCCGGAAGAGCCAGCCCAGTTGCGTGGACACCAGGTAGGCGGCTCGGGATACGCCGGCCCGGTCGACCAGGTGGGTGGAATGAACATTGGGCACAGAGCATCCCCATCCGACGTGCTCCGGAGTGCGGCGATGTACAAGGGCACCAAGCGTAGGCGGTCGGACCGACAGGGCCGGAACGCTCGCACCCCCTAGCGCTCCAGCAGTGGTCCGCTTTGGGCTTGTTTGGCTGGTGCCGCTCGCCGACCGTAGTCGGCTGGCCCGTGTGAAGCCCTGGCCCTTCCCGGTCCAGTGTCCTGAGGCCGCTGAATCGTGGCAGCGCCCCAGGCTCCAACTGAGACCAAAACTGAGACCACAGGACGACGATGGCCCGGACCGCTCAGCGGTCCGGGCCATCGTTTGCCCAGGTGGGCAGAGGCGGAGGATACGAGATTCGAACTCGTGAGGGGTTGCCCCCAACACGCTTTCCAAGCGTGCGCCCTAGGCCTCTAGGCGAATCCTCCGTGGGAGAGCTTAGTACATGTTCGGGGGTGGTCGCGACCAGCGATCCCGTAGGCGTGAGGGTGGGGTTGCCTGTGGATCGTCGGGGCTCGGATCCGGTAGTGTGGGGGTCAGCCCCTCGTGTGGCGTTATCTCTCTGAACCCCCCCAGGGCCGGAAGGCAGCAAGGGTAAGAGGGCTCTGGCGGGTGCACGGGGGGTCTTTGCGTTCCCGGGCGGTCGCCGGGGGGCGGTGGGGGACGGCGGTGAGGCGAGGGGCGACGCGTTTGTCGGCGCGTCCCGATATCGTCGGGGGTGTGTCCCTAGCCCTGTACCGCCGCTACCGCCCCGAGACCTTCGCGGAGGTCATCGGGCAGGAGCACGTGACCGCTCCGCTCCAGCAGGCCCTGCGTAACAACAGGGTCAACCACGCGTACCTGTTCAGCGGGCCGCGCGGCTGCGGGAAGACGACGAGTGCGCGCATCCTGGCCCGCTGTCTGAACTGTGAACAGGGGCCGACGCCGACGCCCTGCGGGGAGTGCCAGTCCTGTCGCGACCTCGCGACCGGCGGGCCCGGCTCGATCGACGTGATCGAGATCGACGCGGCCTCGCACGGTGGTGTGGACGACGCGCGCGAGCTGCGGGAGCGGGCGTTCTTCGCGCCGGTCCACAGCCGCTACAAGATCTTCATCCTGGACGAGGCGCACATGGTGACCTCGGCCGGGTTCAACGCGCTGCTCAAGGTGGTCGAGGAGCCTCCGGAGCACCTCAAGTTCATCTTCGCGACCACGGAGCCGGAGAAGGTGATCGGGACGATCCGGTCCCGGACGCACCACTACCCGTTCCGGCTGGTCCCGCCGGGCACGCTGCGCGACTACCTGGCGGAGGTCTGCGGCCGGGAGGGCATCCAGGTCGAGGACTCGGTGTTCCCGCTGGTGGTCCGGGCCGGGGCCGGGTCGGTGCGTGACTCGATGTCGGTCATGGACCAGCTGCTGGCCGGCGCCGCCGAGGGCGGCGTGACGTACCAGATGGCGACCTCGCTGCTCGGGTACACCGACTCGGCGCTGCTGGACGAGGTGGTGGACGCCTTCGCCGCGCACGACGGGGCGACGGTGTTCCAGGTGATCGACCGGGTGGTCGAGGGCGGGCACGACCCGCGTCGCTTCGTCGCCGACCTGCTGGAGCGGCTGCGCGACCTGGTGATCCTGGCCACCGTGCCGGAGGCGGGGGAGAAGGGGCTGATCGACGCCCCGGCGGACCGGGTCGCGATCATGCAGGCGCAGGCGGACGCGTTCGGCTCGGCGGAGCTGAGCCGGGCGGCGGACATCGTCAACACCGGGCTGACCGAGATGCGCGGCAACGCGGCGCCGAGGTTGCAGCTGGAGCTGATCTGCGCCCGGGTGATGCTGCCGGGCGCGTACAGCGACGAGCTGTCGTTGCAGGCGCGGCTGGACAAGCTGGAGCGCCGGGCGGCGGCCGGCGGGTTCGCCGCGCCGATGGCGGTGGGGGTGCCGGTGGCGGCGCCCATGGCCGCGCCCGTTCCGGCGCCGGCGCCGGTGGCGGAGGCCGCCCCGGTGCAGGCCGCGCCGGTCGCGACGGCCCCTGCGGCGGCTCCTGTACCGATTGCGCCAGTCGCACCGGCAGCACCGGCAGCCCCCGCGGCGCCCGCCGGGCCCGCGCCGGGTGCCTGGCCGATCCCGCGCAGCTTCCCGCCGGCGGGCGGGGCCCCGGCCGCGGCCCCTGCGCCGCAGCCGCCGACCCAGGCCGCCGAGGCCGTCGAGGCCCCGGTGTCCGCCCCCGCCCCCGCGGCGCCCGCGCCCGCCCCGGCCGGGCAGCCCGCCGAGCCGGCGTCGGCCGCCGCGCAACAGGGCGCGGCGCAGGTCCGGCAGCTGTGGCCGCAGATTCTGGAGGCGGTGAAGAACCGCCGCCGCTTCACCTGGATCCTGCTCAGCCAGAACGGCCAGGTGGCCGGGTTCGACGGCAGCGTGCTCCAGGTGTCCTTCATCAACGCGGGCGCCCGGGACAGCTTCGTCGGCAGCAACAGCGACGACGTGCTGCGCCAGGCGCTGACCGACGCGCTGGGTGTGGACTGGCGGATCGAGTGCATCGTCGACCCGTCCGGGGGCGGTTCCCTCGGTGGCGGTACGGCCATCGGTGGCGGTGGCCTGGGCGGTGCCGCCCCGAGCGGTGGCGGCTGGGGGGCCCCGGCCCGTCCGGCGGCCGCCGCGCCGCCGGTGCCGGCTCCGGCTCCGGTGCCCGCGCCGGTCCGGTCGCAGCCGTCCCCGCAGGTGCAGGCCGCCCCGGCGCCCGCGCCGGTCCAGGCCCCGCCGCCGGTGGCCGCGCCGCCGGCCCGTCCGGTGCGCGCGGTGGCGCCGGAGGACGACATCCCGGAGGAGGACGACCCGGACCTCAACGAGGAGGCGTTCTCCGGTCAGGAGCTGATCATCCGGGAGCTGGGCGCGACGGTTCTGGAGGAGATCCACCACCGCGGCAACTGAGCGACGGCCCGCCCCGGCAGCACGTAGGCTCGGCCGTGACGACGCGAGCGGGACTGCAAGCGGACGTGACCGCAGGCAGGACGGCGACGCAGGACAGCAAGCACGAAGCGAGGAGTGAGCCGTGTTCCCCGGTGGTGGCCAGCCCAACATGCAGCAGCTGCTGAAGCAGGCGCAGAAGATGCAGCAGGATCTCGCGCAGGCGCAGCAGGAGCTGGCGGAGACGAAGGTGAGCGGTTCGGCGGGCGGTGGCCTGGTCGAGGCCACGGTGACCGGTGCCGGTGAGCTGGTGGCGCTGACCATCGCCCCGGCGGCCGTCGACCCGGAGGACACCGAGACCCTGGCCGACCTGGTCCTGGCGGCCGTGCGGGACGCCAACCAGTCGGCGCAGAAGATGCAGGCCGAGCGCATGGGCCCGCTGACCCAGGGCCTGGGTGGGGGCATCCCCGGTCTGCCGTTCTGACCTGGGGGAGCTCCCGGACGGGGGCTCCGACCAGGCAGGTCTGAGGTCCTGAAGTTCTGAAGTTCAGACAACGGACCCATGTGATTTATGTGGGAGTCGGGCGTCGGGCGGTGTGTCCGGCGCCCGATTCGTTGGATGATGGCACCGGAGCACCACCGACCATCCGAGGGAAGGCGCGACGTTGTACGAGGGCGTGGTTCAGGACCTGATCGACGAACTGGGCAGGCTGCCCGGCGTCGGGCCCAAGAGCGCCCAGCGGATCGCCTTCCACATCCTGCAGTCCGACCCGACCGACGTGCGCCGCCTCGCGCACGCGCTGCTGGAGGTCAAGGACAAGGTCCGGTTCTGCGCGGTCTGCGGCAACGTCGCGGAGGCCGAACGGTGCCGGGTCTGCCTGGACCCGCGCCGCGACCTCGGAGTCATCTGCGTGGTCGAGGAGTCCAAGGACGTCGTCGCCATCGAGCGCACCCGCGAGTTCCGCGGCCGCTACCACGTGCTGGGCGGCGCGATCAGCCCCATCGAGGGCGTCGGCCCGGACGACCTGCGGATCCGCGAGCTGCTGGCGCGCCTCGCGGACGGCACGGTCACCGAGCTGATCCTGGCCACCGACCCCAACCTGGAGGGGGAGGCGACCGCCACCTATCTGGCCCGGCTCTGCAAGCCGATGGGCCTGAAGGTGACCCGGCTGGCGAGCGGCCTGCCCGTCGGCGGGGATCTGGAGTACGCGGACGAGGTCACCCTCGGTCGCGCCTTCGAAGGGAGACGACTTCTCGATGTCTGACCGGACGCTCGACCAGCAGCCCCACACGCCCCACCAGCCGTCCCACGGGCAGGCCCACCAGCCGGCCCCCGGACAGCCGCACGGGGAGCCGCAGAGCCACACCCCGCACATCCACGCGCACGGTTCGGAGCCGGACGACTTCGCCGTGCAGATCGCCGACTCGGTGGAGAGCTTCGTGCTCGCCGTCACCGAGGTCGCCAAGGGCGACGAGCCGGGCAGCGCGGTCTCGCTGCTGCTCCTGGAGGTCTCGCAGGTGCTGCTGGCCGGTGGCCGGCTGGGCGCCATCGAGGACGTCGTCCCGGAGGACCGCTTCGAGCCCGACGCGGGGCCGGAGCCGGACGGCGAGCAGCTGCGCGAGCGACTGGCCGAGCTGCTCGCGCCGATCGACGTCTACCACGAGGTCTTCGACCCGTACGGCCCGCCGGAGAAGCCGAACGCCTTCCGGATCTCGGACGACCTGGCCGGCGTGGTCGGCGAGCTGCAGCACGGGCTGACCCACTACCGCGAGGGCCGGGTCAGCGAGGCGCTGTGGTGGTGGCAGTTCTCGTACCTCTCCAACTGGGGCACGACCTGCACGGCGGTGCTGCGGGCGCTGCAGTCGCTGATCGCGCACGTCCGGCTGGACAGTCCGATCGGCGCGGTGCCGGACGGAGCCGACACCGACGACGACGGGCTCACCGACGAGCAGCTGGAGCAGCAGGCCGGCGACCTGATGGCGGCGGAGCTGGGCCTCGGGCGGTAGCGCCGCCCTCCGCTGCCCGTGCCATTCCGGCACGTCCGCGCGATTCCGGCACGCCCGAACGTCGCCCCCGGCGCGCACCGGTTTTCGGTGCGCCCCCGGCGGTCGTCGGCCCGGCATCTGCCGGGCATCGGCCGGTCGTCGGCTGATTGTGACGAATGCCTCAGCATTCCGCGCGGAAAAGAAATCCCGCCGGATCACCGTCCGTTGATCCGCCGATTCTTCGGGGCGGTGGCGAATTGCCCGCAGACCTGCCGGTGGTGCCGCCCGTTTCGCCGACCACCTGCTGAAACGGGCGTCTCATCATATGGAAAGCGCCGGTTGTGGCACCCCTGCTCGGTAGACTGGCGCCGACCGCACAGCCCCTTTTCCCCGGGGGTGCGGGGGCCTAGTGCCCCCGGAAGACGACACAAGTCGAGGAGCGCACGTGGGCCTTGTCGTGCAGAAGTACGGCGGCTCATCCGTTGCGGATGCCGAAGGCATCAAGCGCGTTGCCCGCCGAATCGTTGATGCCAAGAAGGCCGGCCATGAGGTCGTCGTCGTGGTGTCCGCAATGGGCGACACGACGGACGAGCTCATCGAACTCGCGGAGCAGGTGTCACCGCTTCCTGCCGGCCGTGAGTTCGACATGCTGCTGACCGCTGGAGAGCGCATCTCCATGGCGCTGCTGGCCATGGCGATCAAATCGCTGGGGCACGAGGCGCAGTCCTTCACGGGCAGCCAGGCCGGCGTCATCACCGACTCCGTCCACAACAAGGCGCGCATCATCGACGTGACGCCTGGTCGCATCCGCACCGCCCTGGACGAGGGCAACATCGCGATCGTGGCCGGCTTCCAGGGCGTGTCGCAGACCAGCAAGGACATCACCACGCTGGGCCGCGGCGGCTCGGACACCACCGCCGTCGCCCTCGCCGCCGCGCTCAAGGCCGAGGTCTGCGAGATCTACACCGACGTGGACGGCGTGTTCACCGCCGACCCGCGCGTGGTGGCGAAGGCCCGCAAGATCGACTGGATCGCGTACGAGGACATGCTGGAGCTGGCGTCGTCCGGCTCCAAGGTGCTGCTCGACCGCTGCGTGGAGTACGCCCGGCGCTACAACATCCCGATTCACGTACGCTCGTCCTTCTCGGGTCTTCCCGGGACGATCGTCAGCAACGAGAACCCGCACAAGCCCGAAGGGGGCGAGATGGAGCAGGCCATCATCTCCGGAGTCGCCCACGACACGTCCGAGGCCAAGGTCACGGTCGTCGGCGTGCCCGACAAGCCGGGCGAGGCGGCCCGCATCTTCCGCGCCATCGCGGACGCCGAGGTCAACATCGACATGGTGGTGCAGAACGTCTCCGCCGCGTCGACCGGGCTGACCGACATCTCCTTCACCCTGCCCAAGGCGGAGGGCCAGAAGGCCATCGACGCGCTCGGCCGGGTCAAGGAGGGCATCGGCTACGAGTCGCTGCGCTACGACGACGCGATCGGCAAGATCTCCCTGGTCGGCGCGGGCATGCGCTCCAACCCGGGTGTCACGGCGGCCTTCTTCGAGGCGCTGTCCGCCGCGGGCGTCAACATCGAGCTGATCTCCACCTCGGAGATCCGCATCTCGGTCGTCACCCGCGCCGAGGACGTGCCGGAGGCCGTCCGCGCCGTGCACAGCGCCTTCGGACTGGACAGCGAGACGGACGAGGCCGTCGTCTACGGAGGCACCGGGCGATGACCCGGCGGCCGAACCTCGCCGTCGTCGGCGCCACCGGCGCGGTCGGCGAGGTGCTGCTCGGCCTGCTCTCCCTGCGCCAGGACGTCTGGGGCGAGATCCGACTCGTCGCCTCCCCGCGTTCGGCCGGCCGCAAGCCGGTCGTGCGCGGGGTGCCGGTCGAGGTCGTCCCGCTGGCCGAGGAGGCCTTCGAGGGGATCGACGTCGCCGTGTTCGCCGTCCCCGACGAGGTCTCCGCCCAGTGGGCGCCGATCGCGGCCGCCAAGGGCGTCGTGGTGGTCGACGACTCCGCCGCCTTCCGCACCGCCGAGGACGTGCCGCTGGTCGTCCCCGAGGTCAACGCGGCCGCGCTGCGGCTGCGCGCCCGCGGCATCGTCGCCAGCCCCGCCAGCACCACCCTCGCGATGATCGCGGCCGTCGGCGCCCTGCACGCCGAGTACGGGCTCGTTCAACTCGTCGTCGCCTCCTACCAGGCCGCCTCCGGCGAGGGCCGGATCGGCGAGGCGGCGCTGCGCGAGCAGACCGCCCTGGTGGCCGGCACCGAGGTCGGCCGACAGGCCGGCGACCTGCGCGCGGTGATCGCCGACCACGGGCCGTTCGCCGCCCCGCTCGCGCTCAACGCGGTGCCCTGGACCGGCTCCCTGGTGGACGGCGGCTGGTCCTCCGAGGAGGTCGGCATCCGTGCCGAGGCCCGCAAGATCCTCGGCCTGCCCGCCCTCAAGGTCTCCGCGACCTGCGTCCGCATCCCGGTCGTCCGCACCCACGCGCTGGCCGTGCACGCGCTCTTCGAACGCGAGGTCACCCAGGAGCACGCGCAGCAGATCCTCCGCGACGCCCCCGGGGTCGTGCTGTACGACGATCCGGCGGCCGGCGAGTTCCCCACGCCGAACGACGTGGTCGGGACGGACCCGGTCTGGGTCGGACGGGTGCGCCGGGCCCTCGACGAGCCGGCCGCGCTCGACCTCTTCCTCTGCGGCGACAACCTGCGCAAGGGTGCGGCGCTCAACCTGCTGCAGATCGCGGAGCTGGTGGCGGGTGAGCTGACGGTGACGCAGGAAGGCGCGCCGGGAGCGGCGTAGGAGAAGGCGCGGGAAGAGGCCTGGCAGGAAGCCCGGGAGAGACGCGGGAAGAGGCCTGGGAGAGGGCGCAGGAAGAGGCCTGGTAGGAGGCCTGGGAGATGGCCCGGGAAGGCCTGGAGCCGCCCGCTCCCGGGCCCGCGCGGCCCCCGATCCGGGGAGGACGTGTCCGCTCCTCGACACAATCTGTCCGGAATCCCGATGGAATCCCCTGGAGGCCTCTTCCGCCGATGCGGAAGAATGGCCCCCGGGCTGGGCAACCATGACAGGGGATCGAGTGTCCAACGGGCGTGGCGAACGTGATGGTGGGAGCAGGGGCGGGCATCCCGGCGAGAGCCGTGGTGGCCTTCCCCTCGCGCGCCCCGTGGCCGGCGAGTAGGCCGGAAGACGACCAGATGACCGCGGTCGCACCCGGTGCGGCGGGCTCCGGTGCCGGTACCGACGCGGGTACCAGCGAGGACCTGCTCACCGAGACCTACCAGGCCCACTACGGCTCCCTGCTGCGGCTCGCCGCGCTGCTCCTGGACGACCTCTCGACCTGCGAGGACGTCGTCCAGGAGGCGTTCATCCGGGTGCACGCCGCCCGGCGCCGGGTCCGCGAGCCCGAGAAGACCCTGGCCTACCTGCGGCAGACCGTCGTCAACCTGTCCCGCTCGACCCTGCGCCGACGGATCCTCGGCCTGCGCCTGCTGCCCAAGCCCATGCCTGACATGGCCAGTGCAGAAGAAGGCGCTTACGATGCGCTGGAGCGCGACCAGTTGAAGGCCGCGCTGCGTGGTCTGCAACGCCGTCAGCGGGAGGTTCTGGTGCTGCGTTACTTCGTGGACATGACGGAGGCGCAGGTCGCCGAGACCCTCGGCATCTCGCTCGGATCGGTGAAGGCCTACGGCTCGCGCGGACTCGCCGCCCTGCGCATCCAGATGGAGGCCGGGCATGGCTGACGGCGCCGGGCGGTGGCCCTCGGACGGTGAGGGCGACGGGCTCTCCGCCGAGGAACGAAGCGTCCGCGACCTGATGCGCGGCGCCGTCGCCGGCATCCAGCCCGAACCCGGCGGCCTGCCGCGGATCCGGTACGCCGTACCCCGCCGCCGGGCCGCCCGGCGCGGAGCCTGGACCGGCGCCGTCGCCCTCGCCCTCGCCGTCGCCGTCGCCCTGCCCGCCCTGCACGACGGTGAGCACCTGGGCCTGTCCGGCGGCCCCGGCTCGGCCGACGCCAGCAGCCCGGCCCCCGCCGCACCGACCGGCACCAGGGCCGGCGGCGCCTCCGGCACCGGCACGCCCTCGCGGCCCGGCCCCAGCGGCACCGGCGACACCGCGTCACCCTCCGGCACCCCCACCGCCTCACCCAGCCCCGGCGCCAGCACCACCCGCGCCGATGGCACCACCGCCCCGGCAGCCCCCGCCGCCAGTACCGGCGACAGCCCGATCACCCCGCTCTGCACCCGGGCGGACCTCGGCCAGGGCGGCGCACAGGTCGGCCCGGCCGACGCCGACGGCCGGATCCACGGCTCGTTCACCGTGTACAACGTCTCCGGCCGCAGCTGCCGGCTCGGCGGCCCCGGCGCCGTCGCCGTCACGGCGGTGAGCGGGATCGACCGCAGCCGCGTGCGCACCGCCGACCACGCCGTCGGCGACCCGGCCGGCGACCTGCCCGCGATGGACGTGGAGCCCCCCGTCCTCGCCCCGCAGGCCGGCTACCGGGTGTCGTTCGACTGGATCCCCGACCGGACCTGCCCCACCTCCGGCGGCAGCACCGCCACCACCGGCCCCACCAGCCAGGGCGGCGCCAACCAGGCCGCCGGGGCCTCCCAGGCACCCGCCGCCGCCACCGGTGCCGCCCCGGCGGCCTCGGACGCCTCGGCGGTCCCCAGCACCAACCCCCAGGCCAGCTCGTCCCCCAGCGCCGGGCCCACCAACGCCCCCAGCCCCACCGCCACCCCGACCGGCAACCCCACCACCGCGCCGGCCACCGCCACCATCGCCCACACCCCCGCCCCCGGCAGCCCTGCCGTTGCCACCGCCACCTTCCCCGTGGCCTGCGCCGGCACCCTGTACCGCGGCGGCGTCCAGGCGGTGGGCGCACCGGCGTCGCAGCCGTCGGACACGCCCCCGGCGGGCTGACGGGTTTCGCGGTCCGGCGGCGGTCAGGGGGCGGTCCGGCGGCGGGCGGTCAGGGGAGGCGGTCGGGGCCGGGCGGGCAGGGTCGGACGGGCGACCAGCCGGTCCGGAGCGGCCGATGGCGGACCCCTGCGGCCGGGACGGGTGTGAGGAGTGGTTACCGTGGGGGTGTGTACCGGTTCCTCCTGACTCCGCGCTGGCTCGGCGGCACCGCGCTGGCCGTCGCGGCCGTGGCGGTGTGCGTCTGGCTGGGCTCCTGGCAGCTCGGCCGGTTCGAGGACCGGTTCTCGTCGCACCAGGAGACCAAGCAGACCGTCACCGCTTCGAGTGATGTGCGGCCGATCGACGACCTGCTCAACCAGGCCACCCCGCAGGTGACCACCGAGACCGTCGGCAAGCCCGTCACCGTGACCGGCAGCTACGACGCGGAGCATCAGCTCCTCGTCCCGAACCGGATGGTCGACGGCAAGCAGGGCTACTACGTGCTCACCCCGCTGCGCACCGCCGACGGCCGGTTCGCCGCCGTGGTCCGCGGCTGGGCGCCCGGTGCGCCCGCCGAGGGCGCGTCCGCGGCCGCGCCGCCGCCTCCCGGCCAGGTGACCGTCACCGGGCGGCTGCAGGCCGGTGAGTCCAGTGGCAGCAACGGCGCCGTGGCGGGCGGTCTGCCGGCCGGTCAGCTCGGCACGGTCAACCGGGCGGCGCTGCTCAACGCGCTCGCGTACGACGGCTGGTACGACGGCTGGGTCGCCGCCGACGCGGTGCCGGCCGGGCTGACCCCGGTGCCGACGGTCCAGCCGCAGGGCGGCGACGGGCTCACCCTGCGGGCGTTCCAGAACCTCGGCTACACCCTGGAGTGGTTCGTCTTCGGGGGCTTCGTCATCTTCATGTGGTTCCGCCTGGTGCGCCGCGAGGGGGAGGCGGAGCAGGACCGGGCCCTCGGACTGGACCCGGTCCTGGACTGACCTCCGCGGTTCGGCGCCCCTGCTCGGCCGGCCCGCCCCCGCTCGGCTGGCCCCTGCTCGGCCAGCCCCTGCTCGGCCGGCCCGCCTCAGCGGGTTGGCTTGCCGGGGACGGAGGGAGCGGACGGCAGGGCCGGGACGACCGGTGCGGTCGTCGGCTTACCGGGCGCCGTCGGGGAGGACGGCACCGGCGTCGGCGACTCGGTGAACGCCGGCTCGTCGTGGCACCGGCCGTGGCCGCCGCTCACGTCGTCGTTCGAGTCGTAGCGGTCGATGTGGTGGTGCACGGTGCGCCCGGTCTTCGTCCCCTTGGAGCCGGAGCCCTTCGACCCGGAGCCCTTCGACCCGGAGCCCTTCGAGCCGGACGAGCCCTTCGACCCGCTGGATCCCCTGGCGAGCTGGACCGCGTCCTCGCCCGCCGCAGGCGCGTACGCCGCCCGGGCGACGGCGGGCCCCGGCCCCGGCGCGTTCGGCCCCGCTGCGCTCGCGCGGGTCGCGGTGGCGGCCGGTGCGGCCGGTGCGGCCGGTGCGGTTGGCGCGGCCGTGGTCGGCGTGGGGCCGGCCGGGGGCGGGCAGGCGGCCTCGGCGCCGTGCCCGCCCGAGCAGCCGGTGAGCACCAGGGCCCCGGCCACCGCCACCCCCGCGAGCGTCAGCAGACGCCTCACACCGTCTCCCCGTCGCCGGCCTCGGTCCCGGCCTCGGTCCCGGTCTCGGTTCCGGCCACGGCCTCGGCCTCCGACGCCGCGGCGAGGTGCCGCCGGACGAAGTCGATCTCCAGCCGCAGTTGCTTGATCCGCTCCTCCACCACCAGCGACCCGTGCCCGGCGTCGTACCGGTAGACCTCGTGCGGCTTGCCCAGCTGCTCCAGCCGCCCGACGTAGTTCTCGATCTGCCGGATCGGGCAGCGCGGGTCGTTGACCCCGGCGCTGATGTAGACCGGCACCCGCACCTGCTCGACGTAGCTGAGCGGCGAGGAGGCGGTGAAGCGCTCCGGGACCTCCTCCGGGGTGCCCCCGAAGAGGGTGCGGTCCAGCGACTTGAGCGCTTCCATCTCGTCGGCGTACGCGGCGTGGTAGTCCGCGACGGGCACGGCGGCGACGCCCAGCGTCCAGCTGTCCGGCTGGACGCCGATGCCCAGCAGGGTCAGGTAGCCGCCCCAGCTGCCGCCGGTGAGCACCAGCCGGCGCGGGTCGGCGAGGCCGCTGGCGACCGCCCACTCCCGGACGGCCGCGATGTCCTCCAGCTCGATCAGGCCGACCCGCTCGTGCAGGGCGTCGGTCCAGGCCTGGCCGTAGCCGGTGGAGCCGCGGTAGTTGACCCGGACCACCGCGAAGCCGTGGTCCAGCCAGGCGGCCGGGCCGGCGGCGAAGGAGTCGCTGTCGTGGTGGGTGGGGCCGCCGTGGATCTCGAACACGGTCGGGAAGGGCCCCTCGCCCGCCCCGGCCGGACGCTGCACCAGGGCGTGCACCCGCCCGCCGGGCCCGTCCACCCAGATGTCCTCGACCGGGACGGAGCCGGGCGGCACCGCGCCGGGCGCCCGCAGCACGACCGTCCCGGCGGTGGAGCGGACGGCGGAGGGCTCGGCGGCGGAGGACCACAGGTACTCGACGGTGCCGTCCGGGCGGGCGGTGGCGCCGCCGACGGTGCCGCGCGGGGTGTCCAGCCGGGTCAGCCGACCGTCGGCGAGCGTGTACGAGAACAGTTCGCTGCGCGCCTCGTACTCGTGCTCGACGAGCAGCGCCTCGGCGCCGGGGCACCACTGCGCGGAGACGTCGCCGGGCAGCTCGCGCCCCTGCTCGTCGCGCAGCGGCAGCGCGGTCTCGGCGCCGGTGGCGACGTCCCAGATCATCGGCTCCCAGCGGCCGGTGCGCTGGTGGGCCACCAGCAGCCGGGTGTCGCCGTCGACCGGGGCGAAGCCGAGGTAGGCGACGCCGCGCGGCTCGTCCCGGCCGGTCACCTCGTCGAGTTCGGCGACGGTTTCGACGGTTTCGACGGGTTCGGCGGGCTCGCCCGTCGTGCCGCTCGTGCCACTCGTGCCGTCCGAGAGGCGGACGATCCGGATCGCGGAGTGCATCGCGTCGCCGTGCTCGGTGTGGTCGATGGCGAGCAGCGTGCCGTCGTAGCTGAGGTCGCCGACGCCGCCGTACTCCGCGTGCCGGTAGATCTCGACGGCCTCGGCCGCTCCAGGGCGGCGCAGGTGCAGGGTGGTGCCGTCCTCGTCGGTGGAACGTCCGACGACCACCGTGCCGTCGCGGCCGAGCGCCAGGCCGGCCGAGTAGGAGGGGGCGAGGCCGGGCACGGCCTCCTCGTCGGGGGTGCCGGCGCTGCGGTCCGCAGGCCCGCCGGCGAAGGGCTGGCGGCGCCAGACGCCGAACTCGTCCCCGTCGTGGTCGTCGAACCACCACACCCAGGCGCCGTCGGGGGACAGCTCGGCGTCGGTGGTGCCGTTCGGCCGGTCGGTGACCTGCCGGTGGGTGCCGGTGACCCGGTCCCAGGCGTAGACCTCGTAGGTGCCGGTCGCGTTGGACACGTACAGCGCCCGGTCGGGGGCGTCCTCGGCCCAGTCGGGGAGTGACACCCGTGCTGCCCTGAACCGCTGCTCCCACGCCGGTACGGCGCTCTTCTCCTCGCTCATCCGACCATCCAACCCGATCGGGGGGACAGAACGGAACGGGCGGGCGACGGAACGGGGCGGGCGGGTGGCCGCAGCTCACCCGCCCGCCCCACCCGCCCCGTCCCTCCCACCCCCGTTCCCGGGATCCCGTCCGCTCCTGTGAGCCCGTCCGCTCGTGCGCGCCCGCTCGGTCCCGCTAGCCCTTCCGCGGCAGCAGCCGGACCAGGCCCACCAGCACCAGCTCCAGCGCCGCCAGCGCCGTCACGCTGCGGCCGAACGCGGCCGCCGGGTCGCCTCCGCCGTAGTAGAGCAGGCCGATCAGTGCGATGCCCAGCGCCCCGCCGACCTGCTGCACGGTGGCCAGCACCCCGGCGGCCGACCCGACCAGCTGGGGCTCGACCCCGGCCAGCACCACGGAGGTCACCGGGGCGATCACCAGGCCCATTCCCAGGCCGTCCACGAACAGCCCCGGCGTCAGCCACCACACGCTCCCGCCCGGCGCGCCGTACACCGCGAGGGCGAGCAGGCCCAGCCCGACGGCCATCAGCAGCCCGCCGACGGCGATCGTCCGGGCCCCGCCGAGCCGGGCGGCGACGCGGTGGGTGGCGTTGGAGGTGAGCAGGTAGCCGAGGCCGATCGCCGTGAACACCAGCCCGGCGCCGAGCGCGTCCAGGCCGCGGCCCAGCTGGAGGTACAGGGCGAGCACCAGGAAGAAGGACGCCTGGCCGAGCCAGAAGGCGAGCTGGGCGAGCAGACCGGCGCCGAAGGCCCTGGTCCGGAACAGCCGGGTGTCGACCAGCGGGGCGGCGGGGCCGGAGCCGCTGCCGGAGTCGGTGGCGGAGCCGGAGTCGGGGGCGGTGGCGGAGCCGGGGGCGGAGGCGCGGGTCCGGGTGCGGTGCTGATGCGCCACGAAGCCGGCCAGCAGGGCGACCGCGCCGCCCAGGCAGAGCCAGGTCCACAGCGGCCAGCCCTGCGCGGGGCCCTGGATCAGCGGCAGCACCAGGGCGGTCAGCGCGGTGGTGACCAGCAGCACGCCCACCGGGTCCAGGCCCGGCCGTTGCGGGGCGCGCGACTCCGGCAGGCAGCGGCGGACCAGGGCCAGAGCGGCCAGGCCGATCGGCAGGTTGATCAGGAAGCAGCTGCGCCAGCCGAGGCCGAAGAGGTCCGCCCGGATCAGCAGCCCGCCGATCAACTGGCCGAACACCGCGCCGACGCCCATGGTCAGCCCGTACCGGGCGAAGGCCCGCGCCTGCGCCGCGCCGCTGAACGCCGTCCGCAGGATCGCCAGCACCTGCGGGCCCATCAGCGCCGCCGCCAGACCCTGCACCACCCGGGCGCCGACCAGCGCGGCGGCGGTGGGGGCGAGGCCGCAGCCCGCGGAGGCGAGGGTGAACAGGGCCAGGCCGAGCCCGAACACCCGGCGCCGGCCGTACCGGTCGCCGAGTCGGCCGGCGGTGACCAGGCCGGCCGCGAGGGCCAGGCTGAATCCGGCGATCACCCACTGGACGGCGGCCGGTCCGGCGCCCAGGTCGGCCTGGACGGACGGGACGGCGACGTTGACGACGAAGAAGTCGAGGGCGGTCATGAAGGTGGCGGTCAGGACGACCGCCAGCAGGCCGCGCGGGGCGCCGGCCGCCGCCTCGGCCCCGGGCGCGGTGGTGCTCGCGGCGGTGCCGGGCGCATTGCCGGTCGCGGTCGATGGGCGGGCGGTCAGGGCGGAGCTCATCTCGGCTTCTCCTCAGTGGGGTTGGGGGGAGTGGGTCGGGGGCGGTGGGGGTCGCCCCCGACCCGTCCGGCCTGCCGTCAGGCGCCCGGGACGCGGTCCAGGAAGCCGTACACCGAGCCGATCCGCCCGTCCGGCGAGGCCACCAGGACGTCGAAGCCGATCACCACCGGCTCGGCGCCGGCCGGCCCGAGGTTCCAGGTGAACCGGGCGATGTCGTGGTGCGCGTCCACCGGGCCGAGGGTGAACTCCAGCCCGGGGAACTGGGCCTGGGCCGCGCCGATCAGCGCGCCGATCGCGTCCCGGCCGGCGACGGCGGCCAGCGGGTCGGTGTACCGGCCGTCCACGGCCCACACCTCGTCGATCAGCTTGCGGCGGGCGCCCGGGTCGGTCTCGTTCCAGACCGCGAGGTAGCGCTCGGCGAGCTGCTGGAGGGCGGTGGTGGTGATCTCGGTCATGGTCTTCTCCCGTGTCCCGGTGGGTGGTTGAGCGGCTCGTTCCCGCTGCTCACCAAGGTAGGGACGGGCCGGCGCGGGCGAATCAGTCACGTATCGGCATGGGGGTACGTAGCGTCCGGCGGGGGGGTACGTAGGTGTGCTCGGCGGGCCCGCCCGCACCTGCGGCCGGGAGGGCCTCGGTAGGGTCGGGGGCATGCTGTACGGGAGGGAACACGAACAGTCCGTCGTGGCGGGACTGTTGGACGCGGCACGCGAAGGCCGCAGCGGGGTGCTGCTGCTCCGGGGCGAGCCCGGGATCGGCAAGACCGCACTGCTGGACCACGCCGTCGGGCGGGCGGGCGAGGCGTTCCGGGTGATCCGGGCGGCGGGCGTCGAGTACGAGGCGGAACTGCCCTTCGCCGGGCTGAGCCTGCTGCTCGCGCCCGGCCTCGACCGGCTGCACGCCCTGCCCGGGCCGCAACGGCGCGCCCTGGAGGCGGCGTTCGGACTCTCCGAGGAAAGCGCCCCGGTCGACCGGCTGCTGGTCGGGCTCGCCACCCTCGGACTGCTCGCCGAACTCGCCACCGAACAGCCCCTGTTGTGCGTCCTCGACGACGCGCAGTGGCTGGACGACGCCTCCCTCGACGCCCTGCTGCTGGCCGCCCGCCGGCTCCAGGCCGAAGGAGTCGCCCTGCTGCTCGCCGCCCGCACCGGCGGCGGCGCACCGGAACTCCCGACCACGGGCTTCCCCGAGCTCCGGCTGACCGGCCTGCCCGAGCCCGACGCCGCCCGGCTCCTGGACCACCGGGCCGGCCCCGGCCTGCCCGCCGCCGTCCGCGAGCGGCTGCTCGTCGAGGCGGCCGGCAACCCGCTCGCCCTCACCGAACTCCCCATCGCCACCGGGACGCAGGCGAACACCCACGGCTCGCCGCCGCCCGCGCCCGGCGGCCTGCCGCTCACCAGCCGGCTGCTGATCGCCTTCCACGGCCAGGTCACCGGCCTGCCCCCGGCCACCCAGACCCTCCTGCTGGTCGCCGCCGCCGAGGAGACCGGCGAACTCGACGTCGTCCTGCCCGCCGCGGCCGCCCTCGGCGTCCCCGCCGAACACCTCGGCCCCGCCGAGGAATCGGGCCTGGCGAGCGTCACCCCCGACCGCCGGATCGCCTTCCGCCACCCGCTCCTGCGGGCTGCCATCCTGCAACGCGCCCCGCACCACCAGCGGCTGGCGATTCACCAGGCCATCGCCGGAGCACTGCCGGACGGCGACCGCCGCACCTGGCACCAGGCCCACGCCGCCACCGCCCCCGACGCCGCCCTCGCCGACGCGCTGGAACGCACCGCCGTCCGCGCCGAGGCCCGCGGCGCCCACGGCGGCGCCGCCGCCGCGTACGAGCGGGCTGCCCGGCTCACCCCGGACCGCGACGCCGCCACCCGCCGCCTCGTCCTGGCCGCCGAAGCCGCCACCGAAGAAGGGAAGTTGGTGCGGGCCGAGACGCTCGCCGACGAGGCCGGGGCCCGCACCGACAACCCCCTGGCACACGCCCTGCTCGACCAGGTCCGGGCCACCGCGCACTTCTGGCGCGGCTCCTACCCGACCGCCTACCGGCTGCTGCTCGACGCCGCCGGCACCGCCATCGAGGCGCCGCACGCCGCCCGGATGCTGTTCCAGGCCTTCCACACCGCCTGGTACGCGGGCGAGGAGCCGGTGATCGCCGTCCTCGACCGGCTGGCCGCGCTACCGCTCGCCGACGACGACCCGCTCGCCCCGCTCGCCCGCCACCTGCCCGCCGCCGTACTCCCCGCCCTCGGCCGGCCCGCACCACAGCCGCCCGCCGCCCGCGACACCGCCGCGGCAGCCCGCAAGGCCGGCGCCGAAACCCCCGTCGACCTCGTCCAACTCTGCGGCGCCACCCTCATCCTCGGCCGCGACGACGAGACCGCCGAACTCGGCGGCGAACTCGTCGCCGAAGCCCGGGCCAAGGGCACCATCGGTGTGATGCCCACCCTCCAGTTCTTCCTCGCCGAGGCCGAACTCTTCCACGGCCGCCACCGCGACGCCGAAGTCACCGCCACCGAAGCCCTCGCCCTCGCCCGCGACACCGGCCAGCACCAGTGGACCAGCCAACTCACCGCGCTCCTCGCCTACCTGGCGGCCCTCGACGGTGACACCGACCGCTGCACCCGGCTCACCGCCGAATCCCTCGCCACCACCGGCCCGCAGACCGCCGCCCCCGCGGCCGGCCGCCCCTGGGCCCACTGGGCACTCGCCCTGCTCGACCTCGGCCACGGCCGCGCCGGCGACGCCGCCGACCGCCTGCACACCCTCACCACCGGCCCCCACCGGCACCACGTCAGCGCCACCCGGGCCGTCCCCGACCTGGTCGAAGCCGCCGTCCGGTTCGGCACCCCCGAACGCTCCGCCGAACCCTACGAACGCTTCGCCCGCTGGAGCGCCGCCGCCGACCGCCCCTGGACCGAAGCGCTCCGACTCCGCTGCCAGGCCCTGCTCGGCCCCGACGAACTCGCCGAATCCGCCTACCGCGCCGCCCTCGACCTCCACGAAGGCACCCACCGCCCCTTCGAGCAGGCCCGCACCGCCCTCCTCTACGGCGAATGGCTGCGCCGCTCCCGCCGCCGCACCGACGCCCGCCCCCACCTGCGCGCCGCCCTCGAAACCTTCGAACGCCTCGCCGCCCACCCCTGGGCCGCCCGCGCCCGCACCGAACTCACCGCCACCGGCACCCCGGCCCCCACCACCAGCCCCACCGGCACCCCCGACTCCCCCCTCACCCCCCAGGAACTCCAGATCGCCCGCCTGGCCGCCCAAGGCCTCACCAACCGCGAGATCGCCGCCCAACTCTTCCTCAGCCCCCGCACCGTCGCCCACCACCTCTACAAGGCCTACCCCAAACTCCACATCACCTCCCGCGCCGACCTCCCCGCCACCCTCTGACACCCCACCCACACCAAAGGGCCCTCCCGAACACCTCCGGCAGGGCCCTGCTCTCCACTCGCCGACGCCGCACCCACCTTCGTCGCCGCCCCCCGATCCCAGGGAACTCCGCGAGGGCTGCGGCACAGGAGGGTGCTCCACACTGAGGCTCGGTCACTCAGTCGGTCACGCACAACGTTGGTCACGCACAACGCCAGAGGGCCCACCGGATTTCTCCGATGGGCCCTCTGTACTGGGTCGGGGTGGCGGGATTTGAACCCACGGCCTCTTCGTCCCGAATGAGGTTCGGGCAACTCCACGACCAGCGCGGGCAGATGAAAGCGCAGGTCGCAGTGTTGGTCTGCCTTGGTAGTGCTGGCCCCAAGACGGGCCCAATCTCAAGATCTTCTCCCAGGATTCTCCCGAGGGGCGATGAGGCACGTGGTCGGGCTGTCGGTGCTGTCGTCTACCGTCGAGGTATGACGACGGCCTCGAATGACATGCAGCCCGGCGAGATCCACACCCGTGCTGAGATCAAGCTGGTCTTCGGCGGCAGTCCGCAGGGTGGGATCTGTCCAGCTGATGAGGAGCGCAACGTCATGCTGTTCTCCGATGAGGCAGCCGGAGCGCTTTACGGTTACAAGGACGGCTGGCTCGCCGAGGAGGACGAACTCGGCCGCGTCTTCGAGTACACGGGGGCCGGCCGGGTTGGGCACCAGACGTTCGGTGGTCGGTTCGGCAAGGGCAACTCCGCGGTTCTCCGGCATGCTGAACAGAGCCGTACCCTGCGTCTGTTCGTGGCCGTGGGCGATGACCCGAACAGTGATGCCAAGCTCCATCGCTACGTCGGGCCGTTCAAGCTTGATGAGGACCAGCCCTACGTTGTCCGCGTCGCCCGTGACGAGAACAACGCTGAGCGGCGGGTGATCGTGTTCCGGCTGCGGGAGGCTGGTCCGGTCGAGATTGTCGAGGTGGACAAGATCAAACCCGCGCCGAAGACCACAGCCAAAACGGTGCCGGCCGACACCACCACGGCGAAGGTGGTGGAGCCCGAGCGGAACAAGAACAAGAAGGGTTACCGGTCCGCCTCCCCGGAAACGGAAGCCGAGCGGCGTGAGGCTGTCCTCAGCGACGCGTTCGAGGCGTACCTGAAGACCAAGGGTCACGAGGTCTGTCGCTTCGACATCCGGGTCAAGGGCAAGACCACGAGGCTGCTGACTGACCTCTACGACATGACCGACCATGTGTTGTACGAGCTCAAGGGCACCAATCGTCGAGAGGCTGTGCGGATGGCGCTCGGCCAACTTCTCGACTACGGGCGGTACGTGAAGACAAACGATCACCCCGAGGTGCCCCGCCGCGTCGTGCTGCTGCCCGCTCTGCCAGACGAGGACATGCAGGACCTGCTTGATGAGCACGGCATCGGAGTCGCATACCAGGCCGGTGATTCCTTCCTCGGTGTCCCGCCGTCATTCAACTGACTTGTGCCCTTGTGCACCCAATCGAATGGGCGGGTATTGGCAATCTGCCGATACCCGCCCTGAGCTAGGTATTCCGCGCTGACGGAGAGCGTGAGATTCGAGCCCGCGATGACGGGTCATGCCGCGACAGTTTTCAAGATCAGAGCCGCCTCACGATGGGCAGGGACCTCCCACCTGGGACGGAGCGCCCCCACTTCGAACGCTCCGTTATCGCTGGCCCACAACTGGCCCATGCTCATGGGATCTGGCAGAACGCGACCGCCGCATCGTCGCCTCGCTTGTAGCGCGGCCAGCGAACGCCATCCGGGTCCGTGGCCTCGACATCACGCACGGCCGAGATCAGCCCATCGGCGCCGACCGCCCTCAGCGTCGCGAAGACCTCTCGCCAGGAAGCCGCGCCGTAGTTGGTCACCAGCGTGGAGGCGCCGTCCGACATGACCGCGACCGCGCTGACGCCGGCGGTCGGCGCCACCCCCGTGACCGCGTGGCCGGCCGCCTCCCCGCTGGACGCTGCTACCCAGTAGCCACCCGGCGTGTTGCGCGTGAGCCTCTGCGCCGTGACCATGCGGCGCACGCTCTCCGCATGCTCCGGTGTTCCCGTGGCGAAGCGCTCGGTCTCGGCCCGGAGTTCCGGCACCACGGTGTTCACCCGCAGATCCGTCTTCACCAGGTACTCGCCGTTCCGTTCGAAGACGATGGGCGAGTCGGCGAGCACCAGGTAGTCGAACTGCTCGCCGCCGGCCCGGAGGATCGAGACCGTCGCCGATGGTGTCCCCGGGTTGGCCAGATCACAGGTGGAGTGCAGCGCCGCCACCTGATCGAGGGCTTGGGCCAGCCCGTCGGTCAGCGGGCGCTCAGCGCCGGCCAGTGCAGCCATCAGGTGGCCACCGAGTTGGGCGACGTACCAGGGGACGCCATGCTCGCAGCCGGTGTCGAGTCCGGCCGTGCTGAGCCCGTCCAGGACGATGGCCAGCGACGAGGTGGCGCCCACCCAGTCCTCGTTGGCACCCAGGCCGCCGGGCGCGGTGGCAAGAGAGACGCGCATGTCAGGCCTCGTGTCGGTAGATCGGGGTGACCCTGCTGCTCTCCAGAACCTCAAGGGTCTTCGGGTCGTAGCGGCACGAGATGAGCGTGGAGAAGCGCTTCGTCCTCACCTCGCGGTACAGCTCGCCCAGGTGGTTCTCCAGATAGTGGACGACACCGTTCGCGCCGATCGCGTGGATGCCGGCGATGTACAGAAACGTGCCCTTGCCGTCGAGTCGGGGCAACCGGGCCAGGTAGCCGACGTCCCCGGCCGTGCCGTCCTCGTCGAGCGGCGAGCGGTACTCGGTCTCGGTGCGTAGGTCCACGAGGTGCCAGGCACGATCCTTGCGGAAGCGCAGGTTGTCGTCCCCTTCGAGCACCTGGGCCACGATCGGCGACAGCCGCGGCCCGCAGACGACCACCAGGTGGTCACGGTTCAGGTTCACGATGCCGGACGGCGGGATCACCTCCGAGTCGGAGTCGAGCTTCAGGCTGGCGAACAGCTTGCGCAGGTGCTCGTAGTTGCTGAGGTCTTCCCTGGTCACGACCTCGCTCGGGTTCTCGTCCTGCGACTTCCCGGCCTCGTACTTGCCGCCGAGCGCCACCGTCATCGGGCCCAAGCCGAAGAACGCGCGCTCCGGGGCGGGACCGGCGGACGCGAGCTGACCGACACGCCCACGGCTGACACCGAGCAGGGCGGCAATCTCCGTCTGCGACATGCCCGACGCCGACGCCTCTTCGATGGCCTCGCGGCGGACGCGGGACAGTTCGACTACCCGGTTCTGATAGTCCGCCATCAGCGAGATTGCTGCCTTGGCCCGTTCGATCGGAACGGCGACGTTAGCCACCCGCTCCAGTTCCTCGTGCATGGTCATCCCTTCGCTGCCTAGGGGGGCGAAGCAAGGATATCGCGAGGGGGACTTGACGCCTAGACGAGCACTGCCTACCTTGGGTATCAGGCAAGCGTGAAAGCCCCCCTAAGCAATCCATGGGGAGGCTTCTCGCTTCTCTGACCTGCACAAACGCGCCCGGAGGGGTGGGGTGACAGCCCCCCGAAGGCAGCGCTTGTTCTTTGAAAACTCAACAGAGTGCTTAGACGACGGGGCTTGTCCCCGTCCCCGCGCGGACCGGGTGACGTCCGCTGCGTTTCGAGTGTCTTTGGTCCCCGATCCGTCCGCTCGTCGGTCGGGTCGGGGGCCATGGCTGCTCGTGATGTGACGAGTAGCTGGGCCCGCATGAGTCGGGCCGCCGCGCTCCCGGCCAAGGAACGCGCGGCGGCCCTGCGGGCTCACCCCCTGATTGGACGAGGTGAACCCATGAAACTGATTGTTGCAGGCCAGGAGGCCGCGACGCCCGAGGAGTTTGCGGAGCTGGCCTTCGGGACCGGCGCCGACTTCGGTTTCGGTGTCGACACCGAGCTGTTCGACGGCAGCACCGACGCGACCGACGAGGACCGGGTCGTCCGGCTCGACGTCGCCCAGGCGGTCCTGAAGGACCTGGACGGGCCGGCCGCCCGGTTCGCGTCCGCGCTGATGCGCACCGCCGAGCGCCGCCGGGTGCTGACCTGGAAGGCGGCGGCGTGATGGCTCAGCTCCGCACTCTGATCAGCGGCGCGACCCGTACCCCGCACCTGACCGCCCGCCCGGCGGCCACCGTGCTCGCCGAGTACCGCCCGAACCCCGAGAGCGATCTGCGCGGCGCCGCCTGCGCCGACAGCGACACGAACCTGTTCTACCCGGACCCCGAGGAGATGGGGCCCGAGACCGCCGAGTGGGCCGAGCGCCGCGCCAAGATGATCTGCGCCGGGTGCCCGGTGAAGTCCTTCTGCTTGGCCGACGCCATGGAGCGCAAGGAGGCGCACGGCATCTTCGGCGGCCTGAACGAGCGAGAGCGCAACACCCTGCTCCGGCGGGTGGCCCGTTCCCGGGTCGGGGTGAACGCCGGGGGTGCCGCGTGAGCGTTCACCGCTCCGCCGGGGGTGTTCACCCGGTGCTCGCCGAGGTGCCCACCCCGGCCCAGATCCGCCGCACGTCGCTCGTGATCAGCACCGGCACGTGGGTGCTGACGGGGGCGGTGGTCGCGGTGAGCATGTCCACCGCCGCCCCGTTCATCGACGCCCATTCACCCGGCTACGGCACCGGCCCGATCATGGCGGTCGCCGGTGACGGGTGCTTCATCCTGAGCCTCCAGGCGGACAGCACGCTGGCCCGCTTCGGGGTGAGCGCCGGACGCTGGCCGGCCCTCTTCCGGTGGGTCACCGGCCTGGCCACGGTGTGGCTCAACATCGGGGCCGCCGCACTGGCGAAAGACCTGGTCGGCGTGGTGATCCACCTGATCCCGCCGCTGTTGTTGCTGCTCGTCGCCGAGGCTGGACCGGCCTACCGCAGGGCCCTGGCCCGCATCGCGAAGCGGCCCCAACCGCCGCTCCGCACCCGCCCGGCGACGATCCCGCAGGCCGCCCGGCAGGTGGTGAACACCCCGCTGTTCACCCTCCCGCAGGCACCGTTCACCCCCGCCCCGCAGCCCACCGCAACCCTGCCGCCCAACCCCGGCATCGAGGCCCGGGAGGCGCTTCCGGCGGGTCCGGCGGAGGCGGTGAACACCGAGACCGTTCACCCGGCGCTCACCCCCGTTCACCCCGCCTCGGTCGACACTGCCGAACCGGCCGCCGACCCGGCCGACGACGTGGTCGACGGCCCGGTGTACCCGGTCGGCCCGGACCCGGTGAACACCCCGGAGCCCGAGCCGTTCACCGCCGAGCACGAGGTGAACACCGATGCCGACGCGGTGAACACCGCCACGCAGGAGCCTGACCGTCTGGATGGCGCCGAGGCCGCCCGCGTGATCGAGCAGTGCTGGCGCGACCGGGTCTCGCAGCGCGAGGCCGCCCGACGCTCCACCCGCTCCCCGGCCTACGTCAGCGCCGTCTACAAGCGGCTCAGCGAGCAGGACGGCGGCGGCGAGGCGGTGGCCGCATGAGTCGCCCCCGCCACTGGGACCCCGACGGCACCCGCCACGGCGGCACCCCCACCTACCTCTACCGCCTCGCGCTGGCCAAGCCCGTGAGGCCGATGACCCCCGCGAAGGCCGCCGCCCTCGCCAAGGCCCGCGCCGCCCGCCGCACCTGCCCCATCTGCGGGCAGGACGCCGGCTACGTGCTCCCCGCGCACCTCGGCACCTGCCTGGCCTGCGCGGACAGCACCACCATCGCGGCCTGAACTCACCCCTGACCCGCTCCGCTGACCCTCAGCAAGGAGACCCCTGTCATGTCCGTGACCGAAATCCAGGTGGTCAGCTTCGGCTACCTGCACGGCGCCCCGCCCGAGGCGCACCTGACCCTCGATCTGCGCCGCCACTTCCGTGACCCGCACGTCGACCCCGCCTTGCGCCACCAGACCGCGCACGACCTGCCGGTGCGCCGGGCGGTGCTCGCCACCCCGGGCATCCGGGAGCTGATCGCCAGCGCCGCGCTGGTGGCCGACTCGTTCGACGCCGGGCCGTCCGAGGCGCCGCTGACGATCGCGGTCGGCTGCGCGGGCGGCCGTCACCGCGCCGCCACCGTCGCGAGCGTGCTGGCCGATCGCTTGGGCAAGACCGGCACCCGCGTCGTCCTGGAGCACCGCGACCTGGGCAAGCCCGTGGTCGACCGCACCGCCGAGGGCGAAGCTGTCGCCCCGGCCCGAGGCTGAGGGTCGGAGGCCCCGCCGTGGCCCGTATCCGCACCACGAAGGTCCAGATACCCGCACAGCGCCAGCTCGGCCGGCGCAGGGCGCCCGCCGCGCACGTGCTCGACCTCGGCCGGGGCACCGCCCCGGTCGTGGTCGTCGTCCCCCAACAGCCCTCTCTGAGTGGCCGGTTGGCGCTCGCGGCCGGCCGCGCGCTGTGGCGCCGGCGCGTCGCCTGGGCGCCCGTCTGGGTCGGGATCGGCATCTTCGGCGCGGCCGGTGTGCTGTCCGCCGCCCCGGCCGCCGCGCTCGCCCTCGCCGTCCCGGCGGTGCTGCTGCCCGCCGGGTGGACGCTGATCGTGCGCCGCCACCCGCGATCGGCCGTGCGCCGCAAGGCCCGCGCCCACACCCGCGCCGTCGCCGCCTGGTCGGCTGGCCTCGCCTGGTCGGCGGCCGCCGTCTGGTTCGGCCCCACCGGCGGCCTGCTCGCCGCCGCGTGGCTGGCCGGCACCGCCACCGCACAGACGCTCTGGTGGCGCCACCGCCGCACGCTCGCCACCACCCCGCTCACCGCCCCGACCGACCTTCCTTAGGAGGCATCACAGATGAGCTCCACGCCCTTCAGCAGCCCGTTCCCGCCCCCGCGCCGCGCCGGGGGCACCGGTGGAGGCGGAAAGACCCCGCCCCCGCCCCCGCGTGGCGGCCCCAGCTACCACTTCTCCTACGACCGCAACACCGACAGCGGACGGGGCCCCGGCGGTCCCGGCCCGGCCGAGGACAGGATCGGCACCCCGTCCAGCAGCGGCCACAGCGGCGGCGGGCGCGGGTACTCGCCGCTGGGCGACCCGGAGTTCTTCACCAACGCCGACGTGCGCGAGTTCTGCGAGCGAGGCCGTGCCACGTTCGCCCAGCTCTCGTTCGACCTCGCCATGGCCCACGAAATCCTCCAGGCCGTGCTCAAGGAGGTCCCGGACCCCGACGGCCGGGTGTTCGGCTCCCAGACCCGCGCCCGCCGGGTAGCCAAGCACCTGAAGAAGGCCGCCGAGGACGCCAAGTCGGTCGCCGCCGAGGTCGCCCGCACCTACGCCGCGTTCCAGCGCGAGTACGACCCCGAGATCTCCCGCGTCGCCCGCCCGCGCCAGCCCCGCCGCCGCTTCGACTTCGGCGGCTAACCGCCCTTCCTCCCGGCCGGGGGCAGGGCGCGCACAGCCCCCGCCCCGCCCGGTCGGGTGAGCTGTGCCGCGCGTGCGCCCCCGGCCGGGCCCCTCCCCACCCCACGCCCCATGCAGCCCAGGGAGGCCGCCCGTGGCCCGGCACCACTCTCCTCAGGTCCAGCTCGACACCGGCCAGACCGGCTACCTGCACTTCGACCCCAACCAGCACGCCGGCGGCGTCGGCGAGTACCTGCTCCACCGCGTGAAGCCCTACCTGCCGCCGTGGATCGTCGCCGCGGGCACCGGCATCCTGTCCCTGCCCGCCAACGCCATGTGGGGCGAGTCCGCCGCCGCTGCGGTGGGGCTCACCCTCGCCTCGCTCGGCCTGACCGCCGCCACCTGGTGGGCGGGCGGGCCCACCAGCCAGCAGCGCCGCCTCCACTCCGCCATCACGGTCGCGGCCGGGACGTCGTGGTTCACCGCCGCCGCGCTCGCCGGACCGGCCGCGGGCCCGCTGCCCGGCCTCTACCTGATAGGGGCACCCGCCCTCGCCGCGACGTGGAGCATCCGCCAGCTCCTGCGGGTCAACCCCGAAGGCGCGGGTGTGGGCGCCGACAAGGGGCTGCTGGAGAAGGTCGGACTCGCCAAGACCATGGTCACCGGCGCGAAGGTCCAGCCGAACAAGGCGGAGTTCGAACTCCAGCTTCCCGGCGGGGAGTTGACCCCCGAGGACGTGTCCAAGGCGCTGCCCAAGCTCGCCGGCGCGCTGCGCGTCGCCAAGAACGCCCTGCGCACGACCCCCGACCCCGACGACGCGTCCCGCACGACGCTCACCGTCGTGCCCCATGACCTCCTCAAGGCCGGTGCCCCCTACCCGGGCCCCTCCCACCCGGGCGGCTCGATCGCCGACCCGGTCCACCTGGGCATCTACGAGGACGGCGCCGACATGGCGGCCTTCTTCCCCGGCGATGCAGCCGCCCACCGCAACGCGATGCACAAGCTGATCATGGGAATGACCGGCTCCGGCAAGTCCGAGGGCGGCCTGACCGCGCTGACCGAGGTCATCACCCGCCGCGACGTCATCGTCTGGGCGTCCGACCCGGCCAAAGCCGAACAGACCCTCGGCCCGCTGCTGCCCGCGATCGACTGGGCCGCGCTCGACATGGACTCCACCAAAGCCATGATCACGGCCCTGAGGGCGGTCATCCCGGCCCGCACGTCCTGGCTGGCCAAGTACGGCTACAAGCAGTGGGAAGCGCGCTGCGCCGAGACGCAGGCCGACGGCTCCCCGGGTATGCCCTACCTGCTCGCCTGGTTCGAAGAGGCAGCCAAGACCATCCGCGAGACCGACGACGACGTCTTCACCGGCGTCGCCCAGGAAGCACGCTCGGCAGGAGTCTCCCTGGTCGTCTCGCTCCAGCGCGCCTCCCACACCCAGATGAGCACCGACACCCGTGCATCCCTCGGCTCGTCCTGGGTGTTCGGCCTGCGCGACGAGCGCGACGCGCAGTTCGCGCTCCCGGATGAGGCCGTGGACGCCGGCGCCGCGCCGCAGACATGGAAGGACAAGAAGCCCGGCTACTGCTACCTGGTCGCCAACGGCATCCCCGAGACCTTCTGGGCCACCCCCGGCCGCGCCTACCTCACCCCGGTGGACGCCATGACCTGGGCCGTCGTCGAGTTCGCCGGCATCCGGTCCGTCTGCGACCCGGTCACCGGCAAGGCCGCCGCGAACGCGGTCGGCCCCGCCTTCACCCAGCGCACCCGCTACCCCCTCCCCACCCTCGCCGACGACGGCGACGAGGACGGGGTCTACGACCAGGAGAACGCCCCGGTGGACTACGACTACGACCTCGACCCCACCGACGACGACAGCGAGGACGAGGACGGGTGGATCGACCCGGACGCCGAACTCCCGCCCGTCGAGCGGGTCGTGGAGATCGCCCCGCCCGAGATCCCGCCGCGCACCAAGGTCGGCAAGTCCGAGGCCAAGAAGATCATGGCCGAGCTGCTGTCCGAGTTCGAGACCGAGAACCGTCGCGTGGTCGGCCCGGCCGACTTCATGGAGTACTGCGACCGCTTCCACCGTGGCCGCAGTTGGGTGTCCGGACAGGTTTCCGAGATGGTTGAAGCCGGCCGCCTGCGCGAGACCGATGAGGTCGGCCGCTACGAGATCATCCCGCTCCACCCGGCCGCCGCCTGACCCGCCCGTGACGGTCCTGACGCGTCAGACGCGTCAGACGGCCCTGACGTCGAACGGGCCGATTCCCCCAGGTAACGCGGGCGCGCGAGGGGTGTCTGACGCGTCAGACACCCCCGCCCCGCACACCCCTGACACCCCCTCCCTCACCGCTCGACCACGCCCCGGAACCGCTCCCGGGGCGCCCGGAAGGACCCGCCATGGCCGTCTCCATCTCCTCCGCCCTGCTGTTCGCGATCATCACCGTCGTCCTCGTCCGCTCCCAGCGCGTCAGCGCCGGAAGCGCCGCCCTCGTGTGGCTGTCCGGCTTCACCGTTGCCGGCACCGGCCTCGCCGACCCCGTCAACAACGCCCTCGGCGCCCTCGCGCACTACGTCTCCACCATCCACTGACCCAACGCCAGCCCGCCGACAGGAGAAAGCACCGTGGACCACACCACCCCGCAGCCGTACGCCGCCCCGGTGCTCTACACCCCGGACGGCACCCCCTACTACGCCACCCACCCCGCTCCCGCCCCGCTCGCCATCTACCACCCGCCCACCCCGCTCCCAGCCCCGATCCACCACCCCGGACCCAACTTCGCCTACCTGCCCGCCCAACACGCCCCCGCCCCGATGCGCGACCCGTGGCCCGCCCGCCTGCTCGCCGGCGGCATCGGCATCGGCGGCGCCGGACTCGGCATCGGCTTCCTGCTCCAGACCCTCGCCGCCGCCACCACCGGCCTCGGCCTGCTCATCGCCGCCCTCGGCGTCCTCTACCTCCTCAAGAACAGCGGAGGCACTGGCGGCCGAGGCGGGCAGGGCGCCGTGAACGTGCACGTCAACGTCACCAACCGCAACCGCTGACCCCGGAGGAACACATGGCCAACCCCATCAAGCCGGGAACCGTCTGGCTGATGCCCGACGGCGTCCACTACCTCCCCACCAACGCCTACCCCGGCTCGCCCTCCGTTGGACTGACGCCGGCCAAGTACGACACCGACACCGGTGAATGGCACCGCACCTGTCCCCTGCCTGTCACCCACATCGACTGGGCCACGCTGCTGACCACCGGCACCCCGATCCCGCCCGAACCCCTGCGGGACCCGCGCATCACCCGCCTCGCGCACCTGCTGGAACCGGTGCTCGCCGAGCTGCCCGCCGACCAGGCCGACCCGATCCGAACGGCCCTGGACGACGTCAAGAGGTTGCCCGACGAGGCCCGCCGCAACGCCAGCCGAGCCATGATCGCCGACCGCAGGAACACCTCTGCCTCAGCCCGCAGGGCAAGCCGACGGCGCTAGCAGCCCCCGCGTCCCGCAGCACCGTGCCCGACCGGCCATGCCGTCCGGGCCACGGCCGCAGCCAGCGGCGGGCCCGGACGATGCGGGGGTCCGGACAGACCGCTCCCACACAGCACGAAACCCCGCAACAGCCGTGCGGTTCTTGGCAGAGAGCCGGCTGCTGCGGGGCCCATCCAGCCTCTTCGCAGAGACCAGAGGACCCCAGTATGTCCGCAAGCACCCACGATCCGCAGCCCCGCTGCGAGGCCGCCCACCTCGGCGACGCCAGCCCCTGCGAGGGCCCGCGCGACGCCGTGACCGGCAACCCCCTGCTCACCGCCGCCCTCGCCGCCGTCGAACGCGGCTGGCACGTCTTCCCGCTACTGCCCGGCAGCAAGCGCCCCGCCCTGCACGCCGCCGCCGCCTGCCCCCGCACCGGCCCCTGCACCACCGGCCACCGCGGGTGGGAGCAGCGCGCCACCCTCGACCCCGACGCCGTGCGCCGGACCTGGTCGCACGGGCCGTACGGGATCGGCCTGGCCACTGGCCCGTCCGGGCTGGTCGTCATCGACCTCGACACCCCCAAGCCCGGCACCACCCCGCCCCCCGAGTGGGCCGACGAGCGGGTGATGGACGGAGCCGATGTGCTGGCCGCGCTGTGCGAGCGCAACGGTCGGCCGTTCCCGGCCGACACCTACACCGTCATCACGCCCAGCGGCGGCCGGCACCTCTACTTCGCCGCCCCCGCCGGGACGGCGCTGCGCAACACCGCCGGTCAGCACGGTTCCGGGCTGGGTTGGCTGATCGACACCCGGGCCGGTGGCGGCTACGTCGTCGCCGCGGGCAGCAACGTCGCCGGGCGCCGCTACGAGGTCGGGCGCGACACCGCCCCGGCGCCGCTGCCCGGCTGGATCACCCGCCTGCTCACCCCGCCACCCAGGCCCTTTACCACGCCCTTCCGGCTCGACCGCCGCACGACCGGCACCCGGCCCGCGTACGTGGAAGCCGCCCTGCGCAACGAGACGGCGAACGTCGCCAACACCCGTGAGGGAGGCCGCAACTGGGCCCTTACCAGGGCAGCCCGCGCGCTGGGCCGCTTCGTCGCCAGCGGCAAGCTCAGCCGCGACGAGGTCGAGAATGCTCTTAAGGGGGCGGCGGAGCAGGCCGGTCTGACCGCGCGTGAGGCCGACGCGACCATCACGAACGCCCTCAACTGGTCCATCGCCCACAACCCGGCCGGAGACGCCGCATGACGCACCCCAGCTCCCCCCTTAAGAGCACCAAAACCCCGGACCGGCCGGGCCCCGAGGACGGCGCCGCCCTGCTCGACGAGGTCGACGCGTTCCACCGCCGCTTCAACGTCTTCCCCAGCGAGGCCGCGTACACCGCCGTCGTGCTGTGGGACGCCCACACCCACCTGCTCGACTGCTTCGAGTCCACCCCGCGGATCGCCTTCCTGAGCCCCGAGCCCGGATCCGGCAAGACCCGGGCCCTGGAGATCATGGAGACGATCACCCCGCGCCCGGTGCTCACCACCGACGTCAGCCCGGCCGCGCTCTTCCGCACCGTCTCCGACGCCGACGCCCGCCCGACCGTGCTGTTCGACGAGATCGACACCGTCTTCGGCCCTAAGGCCGCTGGCAACGAGGACCTGCGCGGCCTCATCAACTCCGGCCACCGTCGCTCCGGCGTCGTCCTGCGCTGCGTCGGCGACGGCGGCACCCAGACCGTCCAGCCCTTCCCCGTCTACGCCGCCCTCGCCACCGCGGGGCTCGGCGACCTGCCCGACACCATCATGAGCCGCTCCGTCGTCATCCGGATGCGCCGCCGCGCCCCCAACGAGCGCGTTGAGCCCTACCGCGAGCGCATCCACCGGGCGGAGGGGCACAAGCTGCGCGACCGCCTCGCCGAGTGGGCCAGCAGCGTCCGCGACCAGCTCCACGACGTGTGGCCGGTACTGCCCGAGGGCATCAGCGACCGTCCCGCCGACGTATGGGAGCCCCTGCTCGCCGTCGCGGATGCCGCCGGCGGCGACTGGCCCGAGCGCGCCCGCACCGCGTGCGTCGAACTCGTCACCGCCTCCAAGGCCAACGACAAGGGCAGCGTGGGCATCCGCTTGCTGAGCGACCTGCGCGAGATCTTCGACGGCGCCGAGCGAATGCTCAGCGCCGAACTCCTCAGCAGGCTCGCCGAGTTGGACGACGCCCCGTGGGCCGACCTCGACGGCAAGCCCATCACCGCCCGCGCCCTCGCCAGGATGCTCGGCGACTACGTCACCGCCGACAACGACCCCATCAAGCCCCGCAACATCAAGACCGGCCCGAAGAGCAGCGCCAAGGGCTACTACGCCTCGGACCTGTCCGACGCGTGGCTGCGGTACTGCCCGCCCCGCCCGCCTCTCTCCCAGGAAGCCGCTACCGCCGCTACTGCCGCTACCGCGCAGGTCAGGGCCCTGTTTCCGGTAGCGGATACGCCCGAGGTAGCGGATACCGATCCGCTACCCGACGCCCCGGCCGCCGCCACGCCGTAGGCCAACCGCCGCTCCCGCCCACCCCGGCGGGAGCGGCACCAATCCGCTACCGCTACCCAATCCGCTACCAAAAACATGCCCCTGACCAGGGAGGTAGCGGCAGTAGCGGCAGTAGCGGATCCCAGAGAAGGAAGGGGCAAAGCCCCGCCGACGTCGATCTGGAGGGTTCCCCATGCTCAAGGACCGGGGCGCACTGCCTGCGCTCTTCTACCCGGTGGACGTCGCCAAGGCCCTCGGCATGTCCGAGTGGTGGGTGAAGGAGCAAGCCCGGCGCGGGCGCATCCCCTTCACCAAGCCCGGGCGTGCCTACCGCTTCACGGCCGAGCAGGTTGCCGAGATCGTCCGCATGTACGAGGCACGGCCGACGATCGTCGCCGCGCCTCAGGCCCGGGCCGTGGCGGCTGCGGCCCCGAAGAAGTCGGTCCGCGACCCGCAGCCGAGCCGGTCGACCACCCGACTCCGCGCGCGGATGCCGCGCAGGGCGGTGCTCCACCAGCAGGACGCTGCCTGATCACACCCCACTCGCCCCGCCCGGTGTCGTCGCCGGGCGGGGCCCTGTCGTAGAAGGACCACATTGGGATACGGCGAGAACCGTGGCGACTACTGGCGCGCCCGGTACAAGATCGCGCCCGGCAAGTACGGGACCGTCCTTGACGGCGGCGGGAAGGCGGTCCGCTACAAGACCAAGCGCGCGGCCGAGAAGGCCGCTGGGATTGCAGAGGAGGAGGCCGCCAAGGAAGCTGCTCGGCCGCCCGCCGCTCCGGAGCCTGAACAGATGACGTTCGGCGAGTACGCGGGCAACTGGTACGAGGAGCAGGACCTCGCTGCCTCCACCATGCAGAACTACCGCCGCCACATCGAGGAGCACCTGCTCCCCGAGTTCGAGGACGCGCTGATCGGCGAGATCAGTAAGAGTGACGTCGACGCCTGGGCACGGGAGGAGCGTGAGCGGGGATACGCGGCCAGCAGCATCAAGACGTGGCGGAGCACCCTGCACCTGATTCTCGGCGACGCCGTCGACGAGGGGCTGCGGGACTCCAACCCAGCGACCCGCCGCCGCGGCCGGGGCAAGCGGGCCGGCCGCTCGCGCAACCGCGGCCCCGAGAAGGTGGTGACGAACGCGCTGGGCGTACTGCTGGTCGCTGAGCGGGCGGCGCTGCTCTCGGGCCGCGAGGACGAGTTCGTCGCTGTGGTGCTCAAGGGCTACACCGGCATGCGGTGGGGCGAAATCGTCGGCCTGGAAACGGAGTTCGTCCGCCCGGCCGCCGTCCGGGTCGAGCACCAGCTGTACGAGTTGGACTCCGGCGAGTTCCACCGGTGCCCGCCCAAGGACGACTCCTACCGCACGATCGACTCGCCGGACTTCCTGTCCACCCTGCTCGCCGGGCAGCTGGCGCGGGCGAAGCAGGCGCCTTGCGGCTGCCATGGCCTGCGGTACCTGTTCAGCGGGCATGGTGCCGCCAATGGTGCGGCCCAGCGACCCGGCGCGAAGCTGACCGACGTCGCCCGGGCCGCCGGTGTCTCCGCCGGGACGGTGTCCAACGTGCTGAACCGCCCGGCGGCGGTCGCCGAGGGCACCAGGGTGAAGGTGGAGAAGGCCATGGCCGATCTCGGCTACATCCGCTGGCAGGCCTCCGGGGAGAACGCGGCGCACTGGCGGAGGAACGGGTTCGCCACCTGGCTGTTCCAGCCAGCGGCCACCGGCTGGTACCCGAAGAAGGCCCCGGAAGAGGCCCGCCCGGTACCGGTGCTGGCAGATCCGTGGCCTGGCATCCCGGCGCGTGGCCGGGGCGCCGCCGCCCGCGCCCAGGCCTGCTGGCTGCCGATTGCGCGCGGCCTCACGCCACACGGGCTGCGGCACTCGCACAAGACGATGATGGACGAGCTGCGGACGCCGGCGAAGCTCAAGGACGAGCGGATGGGACACGAGGACGGCTCCGTCCAGGCCCGCTACTCCCACATCACGCCGGAGATGCGCCGGGACCTCATGGAGGGGCTGACCCGGATGTGGCTCGGGTCACTCGAAGTCCGCCGGCGGATGGCGCCCGGCTCACCCGTGGCGGTACTCGACACCCTGCTGAGGAAGCCTCAGTCGTAGGCCCGGGAGACCGCTTTCCCGGCGGTTTTCTCCCAGGATTCTCCCGAGAGCCCTGGGGAAAGCAGTCAGGGCCGGTAACCCTTGCGGGTCACCGGCCCTGAGCTGGTGTTACTGGGTCGGGGTGGCGGGATTTGAACCCACGGCCTCTTCGTCCCGAACGAAGCGCGCTACCAAGCTGCGCCACACCCCGGTCCTGCGGTTTGTTGCTCCGTCTCCTTCGCAACGAGTAGAACTCTACCGGACGCTCGCCGAGACACGAAATCCGGTTCTTGGCGGGCGTCCGGTGCAGGTCAGCGGGGGGCCGGGGTGAGGGTGAGGAGGGTTGCCTCGGGGGGGCAGGCGAAGCGGACGGGGGTGTAGCGGTTGGTGCCGCAGCCGGCGGAGACGTGGAGGTAGGAGCGGCGGCCGCCGGCCTGGTGGGTGGAGAGGCCCTTGACCCGTCGGGCGTCGAGGTCGCAGTTGGTGACCAGGGCGCCGTAGAAGGGGATGCAGAGCTGGCCGCCGTGGGTGTGGCCGGCCAGGATCAGCGGGTAGCGGTCGGCGGTGAAGGCGTCGAGGACGCGCAGGTAGGGGGCGTGGACGACGGCGAGGGAGAGGTCGGCGTCGGGGGAGGGGCCGCCGGCGACCTCGCTGTAGCGGTCGCGGCGGATGTGCGGGTCGTCGAGGCCGGTGAATTCGAGGTCGAGGCCGCCGATGGTGAGTCGGCCGCGGGTGTTGGTGAGGTCGAGCCAGCCGGCCGCGTCGAAGCCGTCGCGGAGCTTCTCCCACGGGTTGTGGACGGCGCCGGTGATGCCGCGGCGGCCGGTGCCGTCGGCGTTGTTGAGGCCGTGGGCGCCGCTGCGCATCGCCTGGAGGTAGCGGGCCGGGTTCTTGCGGGCCGGGCCGTAGTAGTCGTTGGAGCCGAAGACGTAGACGCCGGGGAAGTCCATGAGGGGCCCGAGCGCGTCCAGGGCGGCGGGGACCCCGAGGGGGTCGGAGAGGTTGTCGCCGGTGTTGACGACGAGGTCGGGGCGCAGGCCGGCGAGGCTCTGCAGCCAGCGCTGCTTCTTGCCCTGCCCGCTCACCATGTGGATGTCGGAGACCTGCAGTACCCGGATGGGCCGGGCGCCGTGGGGCAGGACGGGGACCTCGACCCGGCGGAGCCGGAAGGAACGGACCTCGTACCCGACGGAGTAGGCGAGGCAGGCGGCGCCGGCGGCGGCGAAGCCGAGGGGAACGGAGTACAGCGGTCGCATCGCTCCATGCTCTCAGACGGTGGATCAGCCGGTGAACGTCCGGTGGCCGTGCGCGGATACGGGGCTGCAGGCGGGTCCGTTACGTGCCAGCGGGCCCGTTGCCTGCCGCCGGGCCGGTTAATGGCAAGCGACCGAACGTCGCAGGTGGGAGACTCGGGGCCATGACGACGCTCAAGGCGAAGCTGCACGAGGACCTCACGGCCGCGATCAGGGACCGGGACGAGCTGCGCTCGTCCACCATCCGGCTCACGCTGGCCGCCGTCACCAGCGAGGAGGTGGCGGGTAAGGCGAAGCGCGAGCTGTCCGATGACGAGGTGCTGAAGGTGATCGGCCGCGAGGCGAAGAAGCGCCGGGAGGCGGCGGAGGCGTTCGACACCGCCGGCCGGGTGGAGCAGGCGGCCCGGGAGCGCGAGGAGGGCGAGGTGCTGGCGGGGTACCTGCCCAAGCAGCTCTCCGACGAGGAGCTGACCGCGATCGTGGCGGACGCCGTCGCCGAGAGCGGGGTGGCCGGTCCGCAGGCGATGGGCGCCGTGATGAAGCTGGTGAAGCCGAAGGTGGACGGCCTGGCGGAGGGCGGCCGGGTGGCCGCCGCGGTGAGGGCGGCGCTGACGGGCTGAGCCCCGCCGCAAGGCCCGAAGGGCGCCAGCCGGCCAGGGCCCGGATGGCACCGTCCGCCGAGCCCGAAGGGGCGCCCTCCGAGAGTGATCTCGGAGGGCGCCCCTTCGTCGTGTCGTGCCCGGGTCGGGGGCCGGTCAGCCGTTGTTGCCGCCGTGCTTGCCGCCGTTGCCGTTTCCACCGTTGCCGCCGTTGTTCCCGCCGATGACGCCCGGCGGGAAGGTGAACCCGCCGCCGATCATCCCGCCGGCGTTGTTGCTGCCGCCGCCAGGGTTGCCCCCGCCCGGGTTGCCGCCGCCGGGGTTCCCGCCCGGGTTGCCACCGGGGTTGCCGCCCGGGTTCCCGCCCTGGGGCGGCGGGTTGCCGCCGGGCTGCTGCTGGGCGGGGTCGGCCGGCGGCGTGGCCCCGCCGGTCTGGTTGGCGTTGGGGTCGGTCTTGGGCGCCGGGTCCGGGATGTTGATGGTCTGGATCTGCTCCGGGGACGAGCCCTTGAGGGCCTGGTTCATCGCGAGCTGCCAGATCGGACCGGGGCCGTCGGCGCCGAACACCTCGTCGAAGTGCTTGCCGCCGATGTTGATGTTCTTCATCTTGACGCCGCCGGCCGGGCCGCCGAGCCAGACGGAGGTGGCCAGCGACGGGGTGTAGCCGCTGAACCAGGCGGCCTTCTTCTCGTCGGTGGTACCGGTCTTGCCGGCGATCTGCCGGCCGTCGTCGAGCTTGAGCGCGGCCGCGGTGCCCTTCTCGGTCACGTTGAGCAGGACGGTGTTGAGGGCGTCCGCGGTCTGCTCGGAGAAGGCCTGGCTGCAGGTGGTCTGCGGGACCTTGACGTCCTTGCCGTCGACCGTGCTGATCTTGTTGATCGCGATCGGGGTGCAGTACTTACCGCGGGCCGCGAAGGTCGCGTAGACGTTCGACATGGTCAGCGGGCTGAGCTCCAGGGTGCCGAGGACCATCGAGGGGACCTCCTGGAAGGCGTCGCCCTTGGCGGACTGGGTGATGCCCAGCTTGTTGGCCATCTGCTTCATCGCGCAGAGGCCGACCTGCTGTTCCATCTGCACGAAGTAGGTGTTGACCGAGAGGGCCATGGCCTGCTTGAGCTCGTACGGGCCGATCTCGCCGGCCGACTCGTTCTTCACCGTGGCCTTGGGCTTGTCGGTGTTCCTCCAGGTGCCCGTGCAGGTGGTCATCTGCGGGTAGTCGATCTTGTTCTCGGAGGGGAACGGCTGGGTGGGCGACAGGCCCGACTCCAGGGCCGCCGCAGCGAGGATCGGCTTGAACGTCGAGCCGGTCTGGAAGCCGTTGCCGCCGCCCATCGCGGAGTCGACGTTGAGGTTGACGACGGTCTGGTTCTTGTTCGGGTCCAGGCCGTACGGGCGGGTCTGGGCCATGGCCAGGATCTTGCCGGTGCCGGGCTCCATCATGGTCGCGGCGGCCGAGACCGTGTCCGTCACGTTGACCTTCTTGGTGACGGCGTTCTGGGCGGCGGCCTGCTTGTCCGGGTCCAGCGTGGTGTAGATGTTGAGGCCGCCGGTGTCCCACAGCTTCTTGCGGTCGGCGGCGCTCTTGCCGAACGCCGGGTCCTGCTTGACCACGTGGCGCACGTAGTCGCAGAAGAAGCCCATGCCGGCCTGGGCGGTGATGCAGCCGTTCTGCGGGTCCTTGAACTTCAGGCCCAGCGGGGCGGCCTTGGCCTCCTTGGCCTGGTCCGCGGTGATGTGCTTGTTCTCGAGCATCTTGTCGATCACGACGTTGCGGCGCTTGACCGTGTTGTCGGGGTAGCGCACCGGGTCGTAGGACGACGGGTTCTGCACCATGCCGGCCAGGGTGGCGGCCTCGGCGACGGTCAGGTCCTTGTTGCTCTTGCTGAAGTAGCGCTGGGAGGCGGCTTCGATGCCGTAGGCCTGGTGGCCGTAGAAGGTGATGTTGAGGTAGTTGGTGAGGATCTGGTCCTTCGACAGGTCCTCTTCCAGCTTGATCGCGACCTTGAGCTCCTGGATCTTGCGACCCAGGGTCTTGCGCTGCGCCTCCAGCACCGCGGCCTGGTCGTCGCCGGCCTTCTCGACGTTGACGTTCTTCACGTACTGCTGGGTCAGCGTCGAGGCGCCCTGCGAGGTGGTGCCGCTCTCGGCGTTCTTGCCGATGGCGCGGAGCACGCCCTTGAGGTCGACGGCGCCGTGCTCGTAGAAGCGGGCGTCCTCGATGTCGACCTGGGCGTGCCGCATGAACGGTGACATCTGGTCGGCGGTGAGGACGGTGCGGTCGCGCTCGTACACCTTGGCGATCAGGCCGCCCTTGGCGTCGAAGATCTGCGTCGCCTGGGTGAGCGGCGGGGTCTTGAAGTCGTCGGAGATGTTGGAGAAGCTCTCCGCCGTGTCCTTGGCGGTCAGCCCGATGGCGCCGACGGCGGGCAGGGCGAGGCCTGCCAGCAGGACTCCGGAGAGCACGCTGACGCCCAGGAACTTCACTCCGTGTCCCGCGATGTCGAGCGGCGACTCGCGGCGCTTATCGCGCGGAGCTCCGGTGTTGCCTGGGGGCTGGGATGCCTGGGGGCGCTTCGGTGCCATGAGGAGAACCCTACGTCGCGGAATCCCGCCCACAGGGGCAGGTGTTCCCCTACGCTTGTCACAAGCTTGCGACAGCTTCGGTGCGTCAACACCATTCACTCTTGTGAGTGCAGAGACTTGCCCGAATTGCCCGATATTAGAGGGTTTTTGAGGCAGCTGTGGCCTGCTGTACCCGTGTGAACGGTAGCGCTCCGTGATGACACGCGTGGCGAGAGTTGCCGCGTCGCGATTGACAAGGCTTGCGACCTGCGATCACTCCAACGAGTGAGCTGACCGGTACCCATAGTCCAATCGGGTCATTCGAGATTGAGCCCGGAGGGGCTGTTGCTCGCTGTCGTTCTTCCGTAACGTCCTCAACTGGCAACGGTGAATATGCCGTTGCCGCCGTGGGGGAGCCTCGATACGGGAGAGGACGGCGCCGGGATGGGCTGGGTTGACGACTGGAGTGCGCAGGCCGCCTGCCGCACGAGTGATCCGGACGAGTTGTTCGTCCAGGGGGCGGCGCAGAATCGCGCCAAGGCGGTGTGCAGCGGTTGCCCCGTCCGCACGGAGTGCCTGGCGGACGCACTGGACAACCGGGTCGAGTTCGGGGTCTGGGGCGGGATGACGGAGCGCGAGCGCCGGGCGCTGCTGCGCCGCCGCCCGACGGTCATCTCGTGGCGGAGACTGCTGGAGACGGCCCGCACCGAGTACGAGGAGTCGCTCGCGACCGGCGTGATACTGACGGACTACGCCCAGGCGGGCTGAGCACACCGGCGCGGTGCGGACCCGCGCCGTGGCAGACCGGTGCCGGGGGGCCATCGGGCTGAGGACATCGGTGCCCAGCGCACCCGTGTCCGGCGCACCCGCGCCGAGGACGTTCGCGCCGAGGACGTTCGGGCTGAGGACATCCGTGCCGACGACGTTCGCGCCGGGCGCACCGGTGTTGGGCGCCCGGGTCGGGCCGGTGCCTACGCGGTGCCGCTGAGCCGGTCCCCGATGGCGCGCAGCCCGTCCAGGTCGTGCACGTCGCCCGGCAGCGCGGCGACCTCCACGATCGGCACGTCCGGGTACACGGAGACGAAGCGGTCGCGGGTTCGGCGCTCCCGCCCCATGATCTGCATCCGTTCGGCGTGCAGCCTCAGCAGCCCGGCCGCGAGCAGTTCGGCCTCGGGCGAGGCGTGCTCCGAGCCGTTCTCCTCCAGCGCCTCGGCGGCCGCCAGCGCCCGTTCCGCGGTGAGCTGCGGCGCGCCCGAGCCGTGCACCCGGTTGAGCACCAGACCGGCCAGCGGCATCCGGTCCGCGGCGAGCCGGTCGACGAAGTACGCCGCCTCGCGCAGCGCGTCCCGCTCCGGCGCGGCCACCACCAGGAACGCCGTGCCCGGCGCCTTGAGCAGCTGGTACGTGCGGTCGGCGCGCTCGCGGAAGCCGCCGAACATCGAGTCCATCGCGCTGACGAAGGTCTGCACGTCGGTGAGCAGCTGGGCGCCGAAGATCTTGCCCAGGGTGCCGGTGATCAGGCCCATGCCGGCGTTGAGGAACCTCATCGCACTGCGGCCGCCGACCTTGGCCGGGGCGGTCAGGATCCGGATCACCCGGCCGTCGAGGAAGGAGCCGAGCCGGTTGGGCGCGTCCAGGAAGTCCAGTGCGGAGCGGGACGGCGGGGTGTCGACGACGATCAGGTCCCATTCCTCGGCATCGCGCAGCTGCCCGAGCTTCTCCATCGCCATGTACTCCTGCGTGCCCGCGAAGCCGGCCGACAGGGACTGGTAGAACGGGTTCTCCATGATCGCCTTGGCCCGTTCGGGCTCGGCGTGGGCGAGCACGACCTCGTCGAAGGTCCGCTTCATGTCGAGCATCATGGCCTGCAGCTCGCCGTTGCCGGTGACCCCCTTGACGACCCGGGGGGTGTTGTCCAGCTCGGTCAGGCCCATCGACTGGGCGAGCCGGCGGGCCGGGTCGATGGTCAGAACGACGACCTTGCGGCCGCGTTCGGCGGCCCGCAGGCCGATCGCCGCGGCGGTGGTGGTCTTGCCGACGCCGCCGGAGCCGCAGCAGACGATGATCCTGGTCCTCGGGTCGTCGATCAGCCCGTCGACGGCGAGCCGGCTGCCGGCGGCCCGGACACCGCTGCCGCCGTCGCCGACCCCACCGCTGCTACCGCCGCCGTGGGCCCGGCCGGCCCCGCCGTTCCCGCTGGTTCCGTTGGTGGTCACGCCGCCCCCTGCCGCTTCAGTTCGCCCGCCAGCCGGTACAGCCCGCCGAGGTCCACGCCCTCGCCCAGCAGCGGCAGTTCGTACGTGGGGAGCCGCAGCTGCTGGAGGTCGGCGCGCTGCTCGCGCTCCAGCTCGACCCGCTCGGCGTGCTCCCTGGCCTGCTCCAGCAGCGGGTCGAGCAGCGGCTCCACCGCCGCCCGGACCGTCTCCGGCTTGCGCGAGCGCCCGCCGAGCCCGGCCTCGCCGAGGGCCAGGGCGACCTCCTCGCGGTGGTTCCCGTCCACCGCGGCCACCGCCGCGGCGTCCAGCACCGGCGGCCGGACCATGTTGACCATCACCCCGCCCACCGGGAGCCTGGCCTCGCGCAGCTCGGCGAAGCCGTCGACCGTCTCCTGCACCGGCATCTCCTCCAGCAGGGTGACCAGGTGCACCGCGGTCTCCGGCGACTTCAGCACCCGCATCACGGCCTGTGCCTGGGTGTGTATCGGCCCGATCCGGGCCAGCCCGGCGACCTCGGCGTTCACGTTCAGGAACCGGGTGAGCCGCCCGGTCGGCGGCGCGTCCATCACGACCGCGTCGTAGCGGCGGCGGCCGTCCGGGCCCTTGCGCCGGGCCGCCTCGCAGGCCTTGCCGGTGAGCAGGACGTCCCGGACGCCGGGCGCGATGGTGGTCGCGAAGTCGACGAAGCCGACCTTCTGCAGCGCCTTGCCGGCCCGGCCGAGCTTGTAGAACATCTCCAGGTACTCGAGCAGCGCCTGCTCGGGGTCGATGGCCAGCGCGAGCACCTCGCCGCCGCCTCCGCCGCCCCCGTCGTCGGGGGGCAGGCCCAGCTGGGCGCGGGAGACCGCGGCGATCCGGCGCTCCTCGTACGGGAGGGCGGCGATGCCGAACAGCTCGGCGATGCCCTGGCGCCCCTCGACCTCGATCAGCAGCACCCGGCCGCCGTCGGCGGCGAGCGCCAGCGCCAGCGCGGCGGCCAGCGTGGTCTTCCCGGTGCCGCCCTTGCCGCTGACCACGTGCAGCCGGACGCCCTCCCAGTCGGGGTCGCGCCGGGCCGCCTGGCCGGGGGTGCGTGCCACGCTCCGTCTCCGTCCGTCTCGTGGGCCGGGGCCGCTCCGTCGGCCGGCCCGAACTACCGGTGCCCTCTCGCGAGGGTAACCAGGGAGCGCGCCGGATGCCCGGAGCACCAGGGGGGCCGGGCCTGAATCATGCCCCCTTTGTGGGCCACCTCACACGCCGGTCCGTGGGCGGCGCCGATCGCCGTGGCCGCTCGTCTAGAGTCTGGCCATGACCAAGTGGGAATACATGACGGCGCCTCTGCTCGTACACGCCACCAAGCAGATCCTGGACAACTTCGGCGAGGACGGCTGGGAGCTCGTCCAGGTCGTGCCGGGCCCGAACCCGGAGCAGCTGGTGGCCTACTTCAAGCGGGAGAAGAACGCATGAGCAAGGTCGAGGCCAAGCTCGCCGACCTGGGTCTGACCCTGCCGCCGGTGGCCGCTCCGGTCGCCGCGTACGTGCCGGCCCTGCGCTCGGGCGAGTTCGTGTTCACCTCCGGCCAGCTGCCGGTCGTCGGCGGCAAGCTGCCGAGCACCGGCAAGGTCGGCGCCGAGGTCTCCCCGGAGGAGGCCAAGGAGCTCGCGCAGACCTGCGCGCTGAACGCGCTGGCCGCGATCAAGTCGGTGATCGGTGACCTGGACCAGATCGAGCGGGTCGTGAAGGTGGTCGGCTTCGTCGCCTCCGCCCCCGACTTCACCGGTCAGCCGGGCGTGATCAACGGTGCCAGCGAGCTGCTGGGCAAGGTGCTGGGCGAGGCCGGGGTGCACGCCCGCAGTGCGGTCGGCGTCGCGGTGCTGCCGCTGGACGCCCCGGTCGAGGTCGAGCTCCAGGTGCGCGTCAAGAGCAGCTGAGCGTGATCGCGAAAGGCGGGGTTGGGCCTGTCCAACCCCGCCTTCGTGCGCTTAGCATCCGGGCATGGACCATCGAGCGACGACGCTCCCGATGCCGCCCGGTTGGCCCGCCCGGATCCGGGCGGTCGACTCCGGCGTGCTGACCCCGCCGGTGCCCAGGCTGGCCGCGACGGTCGTGCTGCTGCGCGACGCGGCCGCCGGGCCGCAGGCGTACCTGCTGCGCCGGCGCACCTCGATGGCCTTCGCGGCCGGCATGTACGCCTACCCGGGCGGCGGGGTGGATCCGCGCGACGCCGAGGTGGAGACGGGCTGGGCCGGACCGGCGCCCGAGGAGTGGGCGCGACGGCTCGGGGTGGACGCCCGGACGGCACGGGCGGTGGTCTGCGCGGCCGTCCGCGAGACCTTCGAGGAAGCCGGCGTCCTGCTGGCCGGCCCGGACGCGGACAGCGTCGCCGCGCCGCGCGACTGGAGCGCCGAGCGGGCGGCGCTGGAGGCGCACGAGCTGTCCTTCGCCGAGTTCCTCCGCGACCACGCTCTGGTGCTGCGCAGCGACCTGCTGGGCGGCTGGGCCCGCTGGGTCACCCCGGAGTTCGAGGAGCGCCGCTACGACACGTGGTTCTTCGTCGCGGTGCTGCCGGCCGGGCAGAGCGCGGCCCTGGAGGTCGGCGAGGCCGACCGGGTGGCCTGGCTGACGCCCGCCGAGGCCGTTCTCGGCTACCGGGAGGGCCGGTTCGGGATGCTGCCGCCGACCGTGACGGTGCTGCGCGAGCTGGCGCCGGTGCGCACCGCCGCGGAGGCGCTGACCGCGGCCTCCGGGCGGTCGCTGGAGCCGGTGCTGGGCCGGGCCGAGGTCCGGGGCGACCGGATGACGGTCCGCTGGCCCGGGTACGACGAACTGACCATCGACGGGGACTTCCCCGAGGACGCCTGACCGACCGGCGCCGCCCTCGTCGGCACTGTCGCCCGACGACGCCGACGACGCCGACGACGCCGCCGAACAGACTCGAAACAGAGAGGACCGACGCCCGATGACCCACAACGCCGTGGCTCGCCGGACGGCACCCGAGCTGCCCGCCCGCCGCCTGATCCCCCGTACCCCGGCCTGCGAGAGTCCGGTCCCGTTCGTCGAGGCCCAGCGGCCGCTCGTCCGGGTCCTGCCGCTCAGGGCCCTGCACCGGCCCGGCGGGGACAACCGGTGAGCGGGCTCCTGCCGGGCGACCCGGCCGCCACCATCGACGGCGAGGCCACGGCCCGGGCGCTGTGCGTGCTGGCGCCCAACCCGTCGCCGATGACGCTGGACGGCACCAACACCTGGCTGCTCTCCGAGCCCGGCTCGGACCTCGCCGTGGTGGTCGACCCCGGCCCGCTGCACGAGGGCCACCTGCGCCGGGTGGTCGACCTCGCGGAACAGCAGGGCAAACGCGTCGCGCTGACCCTGCTCACCCACGGCCACGCCGACCACTCCGAGGGCGCGGCCCGCTTCGCCGAACTCACCGGCACCGAGGTGCGCGCGCTGGACCCGGCGCACCGGCTGGGCTCCGAGGGCCTGGTCAACGGCCAGCGGCTGGACGTCGGCGGCCTCGACCTGCGGGTGGTCGCCACCCCCGGCCACACCTCGGACTCGCTGACCTTCCACCTGCCCGCCGACGCCGCGATCCTCACCGGCGACACCGTCCTCGGCCGTGGCACCACGATGGTCGCCCACCCCGACGGTCGGCTCGGCGACTACCTGGACTCGCTGCGCCACCTGCACACGATGGCCTCCGCGCACGGTGTGCGGACGGTGCTGCCCGGCCACGGTCCGGCGCTCGCGGACGCGCTCGGCGCCGTCGACTACTACCTCGCCCACCGGGCCAACCGGCTCGCCCAGGTGGAGACCGCGGTCGAGGCCGGCTGCCGGACCGCGGACGAGGTGGTGGCCCGGGTCTACGCCGACGTCGACCGGGCGCTCTGGCCGGCCGCCGAGCTCTCGGTCCGGGCGCAGCTGGAGTACCTGGAGGAGCACGGGCTGATCCCGGGCCTCGACTGATCCCGTCGCGCGCGGGGCGGGCAACGGAACGCCGAAGGGGAACGCCGAAGGGCCCGTCCGAGCGGACGGGCCCTTCGGCGTTTACGGCGTGAAGGCGTGAAGACGTGCGCGCCGAGGTCAGCGCGAGCGGCGCGACAGCCGCTCGACGTCCATCAGCACCACCGCGCGCGCCTCCAGCTTCAGCCAGCCGCGGCCGGCGAAGTCGGCGAGCGCCTTGTTGACCGTCTCGCGGGAGGCGCCGACCAGCTGGGCCAGCTCCTCCTGGGTGAGGTCGTGGGCGACGTGGATGCCCTCCTCGGACTGCACGCCGAACCGGCGGGAGAGGTCCAGCAGGGCCTTGGCGACGCGGCCGGGCACGTCGGAGAAGACCAGGTCGGACATCACGTCGTTGGTCCGGCGCAGGCGGCGGGCGATGGCCCGCAGCAGCGCGATGGAGACCTCGGGGCGGGCGTGCAGCCAGGGCTGCAGGTCGCCGTGGCCCAGGCCGAGCAGCTTGACCTCGGTCAGCGCGCTGGCGGTCGCGGTGCGCGGGCCCGGGTCGAACAGCGACAGCTCGCCGATCATCTCGCTGGGGCCGAGGACGGCGAGCATGTTCTCGCGGCCGTCCGGCGAGGCGCGGTGCAGCTTGACCTTGCCCTCGGCGACGACGTACAGCCGGTCGCCCGGGTCGCCCTCGTGGAACAGCGACTCACCACGGGCGAGGGTCACCTCGGTCATGGAAGCGCGCAGCTCGCCGGCCTGTTCGTCGTCGAGTGCCGCGAAGAGTGCGGCGCGCCGCAGAACGTCGTCCACGTGCTTCCTCCTTCTCGGCCGTTCGGCGGGTGGGCCGTCCGGCGCAAGTTCCGTACCGTGCTCTGCATCACCAAGCATGGCGCATGTCGCTCCGATCATATGAGGAGGGGGTGTGCCGAGGTGTGCGGTGCGGGGCCATTCGTACCGGCGGGTCACCGGGTGGGGCGTCGCGGGGGCGGCACCGGGTCGAACGCGTCATCGGACGGTTCGAACAGTGAATCGCCCACCGCCGTACGGGCGTAGAGGACGCTGTGACCGGCCCGGTGGGCGCTGGTCAGACCCGCCGCGCGCAGGGCGGTCAGGTGCTGCGATACGCCGGCGGCGGACAGACCGGTGCGGCGGGCCAGCTCGGTGGTCGAGGCCGGGGAGTCCAACTCGGCCAGCAGCCGGGCCCGGGACCGGCCCAGGACGGCGGCCAGCGCGTCCGGGCGCCCGTTCGGGCGCGGCTCCCACAGGGTGGCCGCGCCGCGCGCCGGGTAGCTCAGCTGCGGCGGGTCCGGCGGCAGCACCCGGGTCAGCACCCGCGGCCAGGCGAAGGCGGACGGCAGGAGCAGCAGCCCGGCCCCGGCGCTCAGCCGGGCGACCGCGCAGTGCCGCCGCTCCAGACGCAGCGCCGCGCCGTCCCAGCGGACCGTCTCGTGCAGGTCGTCCAGCATCCGCGCGGTGCCGTGCTCGGCGGCCTGCCGGGAGCGGTGGAACACGTCCGCCTCCAGCAGGGCGCGGATCCGGGCCCAGTACGGGGCGAGCGCGAGCTGCCAGTACGCCTCGATCTCGGCGGTGAGCCGGGGCAGCTGCGCCGCCGGGTCGCGGTACAGCGGCTCCAGGACGGGCGGCAGGCGGCCGCCGGCCTCGGCGGCGAGGATGTCCAGGTCGGCGCGGACCTGCCCGGCGCCGGTGGCGGCGATCGCGGCCAGTTCGTCGGCGAGGGCGGGGGAGAAGCCCGCCGGTGCGGGGTTGAGGAAGTCGGGCAGGTGGCCGACGGCCGGGACCATGACGGCCAGCCGGCCGCGGTCGAGTCCGGTGGCGGCCAGCCGGTCGCGCACCTGGTCGGCCCAGCGGCGGTGCAGCGCGGGGACGGGGGAGTGGGCGAGGGCGCGGAGGCTGGTCACCACCTCCTGCAGGGGGGAGAGGGCGAAACGGGTCAGCGCCAGGTCGTTCGCGGAGAAGTGCAGTGCCGTCCGCATGCCGGGCCCCTCCCAGAAGATTCGGGCCCAGCTTAATCAGTGGTGACCCGCCCGGGCCGGGCCGCACGATGCGGGGGAACCGAGGCAGCACCCGACGGCACGGAAGAACGGTGACCCCGCATGTCCATTCCCCCTCAGGCCCCCACCCCCACCCCCACGCCGCGCGAGCGGGCGCTGCGGCTGCGGGAGCTCGTCGTGGACGGCCCGCTCGTCCTGCCCAACGCCTGGGACGCGGGCAGCGCCGCCGTCATTGCCTCGGCCGGCGCCCCGGCGATCGCCACCACCAGCGGCGGCGTCTCCTGGTCGCTCGGCCACGGCGACGGCCACCGGCTGGACCGGGCGCAGGCCGTCGAGGCGGCCCGCCGGATCGTCGCGGCCGTGGACGTGCCGGTCACCGTCGACGCCGAGGGCGGCTACGGGCCGACGCCCGCCGACGTGGCCGCGACCGTGGCGGCACTGGTCGGGGCGGGTGCCGTCGGCGTCAACCTGGAGGACTCGACGGCCGTCGGCGGCCCGCTGTTCCCGGTGGCCGAGCAGGCCGACCGGCTGCGGGCGGCCCGGACGGCGGCGGCCGCGGCCGGGCTGCCCGAGCTGGTGGTCAACGCCCGCACCGACGTCCTCCTGTTCGGGCTGGGCGGCCTCGACGACGTGTTGGCCCGGGCCGAGGCCTACGCCGAGGCGGGCGCCGACGGCCTGTTCGTCCCCGGGCTGCTGGACCTCGACGCCCTCGCCGGGCTGTGCGAGCGCTCCCCGCTGCCGGTGAACGCCATGGCCGTCGCGGGCGGGCCGACCGTCGCCGAACTCGCCGCCACGGGGGTGCGGCGTGTCAGCGTCGGCACCGGGCTCGCCCAGCTCGCGTACACCGCGGCGCGCCGCGCGGCCGCCGAACTGCTCGGCGCCGGGACGCTGGCGGAGCTGGACGGCGCGCTCGGCTTCGGCGAGCTGAACGGGCTGTACCGGGGCTGACCACGGGCCCGCCGGGAGCACGGCCGCTCGGCCCCGTTCACCCGGCCCGTTCACCCGGCCCGTTCACCCGCCCTGTTCACCCGCCCTGTTCACCCGGGCCGGGCTCGCCGGGCAGGGGGTCAGCCGGTGAAGCCCAGTTCGCCGAGGGTCTTCTCGATCCGGGTGCGGTGCGCCGCCTCCCAGTCGTCCAGCGTCTCGGCGGCCTCCTTGGCCAGCTTGGCGCGGGCCGCCTCCAGGGCCTCGGCACGTCGGTCGGCGGGCACCACCACGACCCCCTCCTCGTCGGCCACCACGATGTCACCGGCCGCCACCAGCACGCCGCCGCAACGCACCCGGGCGCCGTGCGTGCCGAGCTCCCGCTTGGCCCCCGGGATCGGGATCACGCCGCGGGCGAAGACCGGGAAGCCCAGCTCCCGCACCTCGCCCAGATCCCGGATCAGGCCGTCGGCGACGAACGCCACGACGCCCCGGCGCTGCGCGACGGCGCACACGTTGCCGCCGGCCAGCGCGTAGTCCAGGTCTCCCGACTCGACGACGATCACGGTGCCCGGCTCGGCCCGGTGGATCGCCGCGTGCAGCATCAGGTTGTCGCCGGGCGGGCACTGCACGGTGAACGCCGGGCCGGCCACCCGCGGCGCCCCCGCCCACAGCGGACGGATGCCGATGTCCATGACCTGGGCGCGCCCGAGCACGTCGGCCAGGGTGGTGGTGGGGATGTCCTTGAAGTCCTGGTCCATGCTTCCTCGTTCTTCGGTGGGCAGGCGGCGGCCGGCCGCCGCCGGTCACGCTAACCCGCGACGGTTCGGGCGAGGAAGGCCCTTCGGCCGGAGAACTGCACCGGCTCGGGCGCGGTGGGCTGCGTCGCCGCGCACCCGCGCACCCGCGCACCCGGGCGGCCGTGCACCCGGGCGGCCGTGCCGGACGGCCGTGTCGGACGGGGGCTCAGACGCGGAAGGCCGCGACGTAGCGGCGGGGGTCGCGGCGGAGGTCGGTGTCCCAGCGGGCCGTGCACTGCTCCGCGAAGGTCTGCCCGGTGCGCAGCACCTCGTCGAGCGGGTCGAGGTAGTCCAGCACCTTCGGCTGTTCCAGGCCGGCGCGAACCCGGGCCCGCAGGCCTGCCCGGGCGAGCCGGACGAGTTCCGCCGCGAGTTCGCGGACCCGGTCGCCGCCGAGCAGGGTGTCCAGGCCGTCGGCGGGGAGCCGGGCCTTCGCCGCGCGGTGCTCCGCCACGCCGTGGTGGCGCAGCAGTTCCCAGGCCGCCGTCCGCGACGGGGGGTGGTAGGCGAGCCCCGTCCACAGTGCCGGTACGGCCGGGATGTGCGGGTACGGCGGGCCGTCCCCGGCCCGCAGTTCCAGGGTCCGGCGGACTCTGACGTCCGTCCAGATCTGCGACATGTGGGAGACCCAGTGGTCGAAGGTCGGCATGGTGCCGTCGTCGAAGCCCTGCCGCAGGATCTCGGCGAACGGCCGGTCGGGGGCGAGCCGGTACCGTCCGTCCGGGTCGCGGTAGTAGATCATCGGGATCCCCAGCGCCCAGTCGATGACGTCGTCGGCGGTCACGTCGGGCCGCAGCGCGGGCGGCAGGACGCCGCAGCGGCGCGGGTCCATCCGCAGCCAGTTCTGCGACCTGTGCGAGAGCAGCCCGTTCGATCGGCCGCCCTGGAGCGGCGAGTTGACGAGGAGTGCGGCGACCACCGGGGACGCGGCGGTCAGCATCCGCAGCTTCTGGGTGAAGTCCTCGTCGGACAGGTAGTCCAGGTGCACCTGGGTGGACAGCGACATCGACATGATCTTCGGGGCCCCGCTGCCGGCCTCGCCGATCCGGTCGAAGAAGTCGCGCATGACGGCACCGCGGAGCATCGGCACCCAGGAGACGGTGTCGAGCCGGTCGAAGGGGAGGTTGCCGCCGGGCAGGAGGGCCAGGCCGAAGCGCCCGACGAGTCCCGCGAGGCGCTCCATCGTGGCCCGCATGTCGTCCACGGCCGTGGCCAGGTCGGCGGCCGGGGCGGAGGAGTACTCGACCTGGCCGCCGTGTTCGAGCGTGATCTGGGCGGTGTCCGTCAGGTCCACGCCGGTCAGCCGACCGTTGTCGCGCCGGTCCGTGCCGCCCCATTCGGCGAGGACGGCCTCCAGGACGGCCCGGACGCCGTTCCTCCCCTCGTAGGGGGCGGCCAGCCCGGTTTCCGGGTCGACGATGCCGTTCTCGATCTCCAGCCCGATCCGCTCGGTCGCGGACGCCGCCGGGGCGAGCAGCGGTCCGAGGTCGTCGCGGCGCAGCGCCGCTCCCGTCGCCGGGCCGCCGCTCTGTTCGCCGGGTCGGCGCCGGGGCGCCGGTGCCGCGCTCACCCGGCCCGCAGCCGGGCGGTGTCGTCGGCGTGCTGCCCCCGGTCGATCACCTGGCCGACCACGGCCAGGGCCGACTGGGCGGCGCCCTGCATCCAGGCGTGCGCTCCGGACAGGTGCTCCCCGGCGAAGAAGATCCTCGGGTCGTCGGTCGGGTGCGGGGCGCCGAGCCCGGTCAGGTACCGGGTGTGCTCGCCGGGCGCGAGGTGGGCGAAGGCGCCGCCGCCCATGCCGACCTGGTCGTCCCAGTTCCAGTGCACGATGTCGTCCGCGTCGCGGAGGATGCCGGGGTGCAGCCGTTCCAGGCACTTCAGGACCAGCAGGTCGCGGTCGGCCGGCGGCAGGGTGGTGAAGCGGCGGGCGTTGGCCCCCCACAGGTAGGCGCCGACGAGCACCGCGGGCTCGTGGGAGCGCTGCGGGTCCCGGGCGGCCCAGCGCCTGCCGACGGTGCTCCCGTTGGTCCGGCCGTCGACGGGCCGGGCGTTGTCCGACGGGTACCAGCACTGCTGGATCGGCATGTCGGTGAAGCTGCCGCCGCCGAAGATCCGGTCGTCCAGTTCCCAGCCGCGCCGCTTGGTGTGCACGAGCGTCTTCGTGCTGCTGGCGTAGCTGATGCCGCGGATCGCGTGGCGCTGGTGGTGGGGCAGGCCGGGCCGGAAGCTGATCTGGTCGAGGGCGGGGACGGGGACGCAGCAGACGACGAAGTCGACGTCCTCGGTGATCGTGCCGCCGAGGCGCCGCCCGTGCACCCGGACGCCCCGGCGGGTCAGCGAGAGTTCGTCGATCTGGGTGGACAACTGGAGGGTCCTCGGCCGCAGCCGGCGTACGAACGCGTGCACCAGGCGGTCGGTGCCGTCGACCAGTTCCACCTGGCCCGCGTGGAACAGGCCGAAGTAGTCGACGAGGACCTCCAGCAGGGAGGACTGCTCGTAGTGGACCAGGCCGCTGGCGTGGCCGAGGAGGTCCCAGGCGTCCTGTGACAGGTGCTCGTGGACGTACTGCCACAGCGACACCGAGACGAGCCGGTCGAGCGCCGGGTCGTCCCAGTGGCCGTCCAGCACCCGCCGGCGCTGGTCGGGGGTGAGCGTCTCCCAGGCGGCCGTCAGCAGCCGGTCCAGGATCCGCACCGGGTCCTGCTTCTCGGCGGCGCGCAGCGCGTACGCCGGGTGCAGCGCGTGCACCTCCTGGACGCGGGCACGACGGCCGCGCAGGTGGTAGTAGGCGTCCGGGTTGAAGTTGACGAACGGCCTGGTCCGCAGGCCGAACTGGGACACGTAGTGGAGGACGCAGTGGTGGTTCCCGGGGATGCGCATGGCGCCCAGGTCGGCGTGCGTGCCGTCCCAGAAGCGGTGCGTGCGCACCCGTCCGCCGGGTTGGTTCGACCGCTCGTACAGGACGATGCCGAAGCCCCGGCGCTGGAGCTCGTAGGCGGCGACGAGGCCCGCCACCCCGGCCCCGATCACCGCGACGCGTCCGGTGGCGCCGGTCACCGGGCGCAGCAGGCCGCTGGGAAAGGCGAAGCTCTCGTCGAACATGGGCACCTCGCGTCGTCGTAGCCCTCAGCCTGGGGCAGCCCGCCGTCGCGAGCCACCAGACCGCGCCCATCCGAAGGTCGGTCCGCGGCTCCCGCGGGCTCCGGTGATCCGCTGCCCGCCGTCGGCCGTTCGGCGTAGCCTTCGTGCATGGCAGAGAGCAAGGTCCGGGCGGCGGCGGCACCGAAGGCGAAGGCCGTGCCGGGGGTGAAGCCGGGGAAGCCGGAGTCGCACCTGGCGATGGTGCGGCGGGCGCGGCGGATCAACCGCGAGTTGACGGAGCTGTACCCGTACGCGCATCCGGAACTGGACTTCGAGAACCCGTTCCAGCTGCTGGTGGCGACCGTGCTGTCGGCGCAGACGACGGACCTGCGGGTGAACCAGACGACGCCGGCGCTGTTCGCGAAGTACCCGACGCCGGAGGACATGGCGGCCGCGAACCCGGAGGAGCTGGAGGAGGTCATCCGCCCGACCGGGTTCTTCCGGAACAAGGCGAAGTCGCTGATCGGCCTCTCGATCGCCCTGCGCGACGACTTCGGCGGCGAGGTCCCGGGCCGCCTGGACGACCTGGTGACGCTGCCGGGCGTGGGCCGCAAGACCGCCAACGTGGTCCTCGGCAACGCCTTCGGGGTGCCCGGGATCACCGTGGACACGCATTTCGGGCGGCTGGCCCGGCGGTTCGGCTGGACGGCGGAGGAGGACCCGGTGAAGGTCGAGGCGGCCGTCGCCGAGATCTTCCCGAAGTCGGAGTGGACGATGCTGTCGCACCGGGTGGTCTTCCACGGCCGCCGGATCTGCCACTCCCGCAAGCCCGCCTGCGGCGCCTGCCCGGTCGCGCCGCTCTGCCCGTCGTACGGGGAGGGCGAGACCGACCCGGAGAAGGCGCGCAAGCTGCTCAAGTACGAGCTGGGCGGGCAGCCCGGGCAGCGGCTGAGGCCGCCGGGGGACTTCCCGGGGGAGGCCGCCGCCCGGGCCGACGCCGCCGAGCACCAGGGGCGGATCGCGGACCTGGCGGTGGGCGAGTGACCCGCGAGGCACGGCGGACTCCGGAGCCGTCGGCGGTGCGGGTGGTCGAGGCGGACGGCCTGCCGGCCTGGCTGGAGCCGGTGCGGGAGGCGGCCGAGCGGGTGCTGCCGGAGCAGCTGAGCCGCTTCCTGCCGCCGGTGGAGGGCGGCCGGGCGGCGGCGGTGCTGATGCTGTTCGGCGAGGGCCCGGACGGGCCGGACCTGCTGCTGATCGAGCGGGCCCGTTCGCTGCGCTCGCACGCCGGGCAGCCGTCCTTCCCGGGCGGCGCGCTGGATCCGGAGGACGGTGACCCGGACGGCCCTGGCCCGGTCGCGGCGGCGCTGCGCGAGGCCTGGGAGGAGACCGGGCTGGACCCGGCCGGGGTGCAGGTGTTCGCGGTGCTGCCGGCGCTGTACATCCCGGTCAGCCGGTTCGTGGTGACGCCGGTGCTGGGCTGGTGGCGCGAGGAGTCGCCGGTGCGGCCGGTGGACCAGGGCGAGACCGGTGCGGTGTTCCGGGTGCCGGTCGCCGATCTGGCCGACCCGGCGAACCGGGTGCGGCTGCGCCACCCGTCCGGGCACGTGGGGCCGGCCTTCGCGGTGGCCGGGCGGCTGGTCTGGGGGTTCACGGCCGGGGTGATCGACCGGGTGCTGCACCACGGCGGGCTGGAGCTGCCCTGGGACCCGTCCCGGATCGTCGACCTCTCGGACGAGGCGCTGGCCCTGGTGCAGGGCGATCTCGACCACTCCCGGGCGCTGCCCGGCGGCGACGCCGGTCCCACGTGAGGGGCCGTCTGCACGGCCGGGCCGCGGGCCGTGGGAGGGTGTCCGGGTGAACGTCCTGGATGTGCTGCTGATCGCCGCTGCCGTGGCATTCGCCGTGTCGGGCTACCGGCAGGGCTTCGTCGTGGGTGTCCTGTCCCTGGTCGGCTTCCTGGGCGGCGGCCTGCTGGCCGTCCAACTGCTGCCGCTGCTGCTCGACCACCTCAGCCCGGGCACGACGGCCTCGGTGGTGGCCGTGGTGGTGGTGATCGTGTGCGCCGCGATCGGCCAGGCGGTCACCGCGCACTTCGGCTGGAAGCTCCGGGGCCACATCGGCCGCCGTCCGGCGCGGGTGCTGGACGCGACCGGCGGCGCGGCCGTGAACGTGGTCTCGATGCTGCTGGTGGCCTGGCTGATCGGCTCGGCGCTGGCCGGGGCGTCGCTGCCGACGGTGTCCAAGCAGGTCCGCTCCTCGGCGATCCTCGGCGGCGTGCAGAACGCGCTGCCCGACGACGCGCCGAACTGGTTCTCGGACTTCTCCAAGGTGCTGGCCCGCAACGGCTTCCCGCAGGTCTTCAACCCCTTCGAGCACGAGCCGATCACCCAGGTCGACACCCCCGACCCGGCGCTGGCCGGCAGCCCGGCGGTGGCGCGGGCCAAGCAGAGCCTGGTCAAGGTGGTCGGCACCGCCACCTCCTGCAGCAAGACCCTGGAGGGCAGCGGTTTCGTCTTCGCCCCGCACCGGGTGATGACCAACGCCCACGTGGTCGGCGGGGTCGACGAGCCGACCGTGCAGATCGGCGGGGTCGGCCAGCTGTACGACGCGACGGTGGTCCGCTACGACTGGCAGCGCGACATCGCCGTCCTGGACGTGCCCAAGCTGAACGCGCCCCCGCTGTCGTTCGCGGGCGAGGCGAAGACCAACGACAGCGCGATCGTGGCGGGCTTCCCGGAGAACGGCGCCTTCAACGTCCAGCCGGCCCGTATCCGCGGCCGGATCCAGGCCAACGGCCCGGACATCTACCACCGCGGCCAGGTGGTCCGCGACGTCTACTCGGTCCGCTCGCTGGTCCGCCAGGGCAACAGCGGCGGCCCGCTGCTCACCCCGGACGGCCAGGTCTACGGCGTGGTGTTCGCCAAGTCGCTGGACAGCGCCGACACCGGGTACGTGCTGACCGCGGCCGAGGTGCGGGAGGACGCGGAGAAGGGCGGCACCGCGAGCACCCGGGTGGACACCCAGGGCTGCGCGCTCTGACCGGGCCCCGGGGCGCTCCGACGCGCCGGATCCGACGATCCGATATCCGTCACACCGTCAGTCCGCCCTGGTAGCCTCTGCCGCGCTCACCCGTTCGGCTCAACCGGGCGCCGTCCCGGAGTGAGTCTTACGGGAGGTCGTGGTAGTCCGATGATGGGTCACTCGCACGCGGTCAGTGGGGCGATGCTGTACGCCGCCTCCGCACCGTTCCTGCCCCCGCTGCTGCTGCACACCACGCTGCAGCCGGCGGACATACTGATGGGCACGGTGCTGTGCGCGGGGGCGGCCCTGCTGCCGGACCTCGACCACCACGACGGCTCGATCGCCAACTTCCTGGGGCCGATCTCCAAAGCGCTCTGCCGCTTCGTGGCCTGGGCCTCCGGCGGGCACCGGCACGCCACCCACTCGCTGCTGTTCGTCGCGCTGATGGGCGCCGGCACCTGGGCGGGCGTCACCTACCTGGGCCGCAACTTCACCCTGGTGCTGACGTTCTTCCTGATCGCGCTCGCGATCCGGGCGCTGCGGCTCTGCCCGCCGGGGGACGGCCCGGAGAGCTGGATCACCGTCATCGGGCTGTCCGCGCTCGGCACCTTCGGGATGAACACCTGGATGCCGAACTCGCCGGGCTGGCTGCCGTACGCGGTGGCGCTGGGCACCCTGGCGCACCTGCTGGGCGACTGCCTGACCAAGAAGGGCGCGCCGCTGCTCTGGCCGCACAAGGAGCGCTACGAGGTGGTGCTGATCAAGCGCAGCGGCAACAACGTCGAGACCAAGGTGCTGGTGCCGATCATGTCGGTGGCGACCTTCGTCCTGCTCTGGTTCACCGCGGTGTCGCCGACGATCGTGAACTGACCGGCCGGCCTGACCGTCCGGCCTGACCGGCCGAACCGATCGGCCGGCCGACCCGGCCGACCCGGCCGACCCGGCCGACGGGACCGACCGGCCGGATGACGCGGCGCGAGGCCTCAGGTCTCGCGCCGCAGTCGTGCGCCGACCCAGCGGGCGCGCCGGCCGAGGATGCGGGGGATGCCGAGCTGCCGCTGCGCCGGGCGCGGACGGCGGTCGGGGCCGTCGTAGCCGAGGTCGTCCGCCCAGTCGGGGCGGTGGGCGGAGCGTTGGGAGCTGTTGTGGCGTCGGGCGCGCGGGGCGCCGCCGCGATCGGGCATCCAGGTCATACCGGAATGGATGCCCCTGGGCCGGTGGGGGTAACCGCCGGGCACGCGTCGAAATTGGCCTATGCGGTTGTCATATGTGCGTCAGATCAAGGGAGTTGGGACCAAGGGCCCTTCCCGCCCGGCCCCTTCGCCGCTCCTGCACCGTCACTCCTTGTGACGGCCGACCCAGTCCAGCAACTCCGCGGTGAACTGCTCCGGGGCCTCCTCGTGCGGGAAGTGCCCGACTCCCGGCATCAGCCGCCAGCGGTACGGCGCCGCCACGTACTCGCCGCCGCCCAGCGCGGTGTGCGACAGCAGCACCGGGTCCGCCGCGCCCTGGACGTGCAGGGTCGGCGCCGTGATCGGCTTCTTCATCCGCCGGGCGAACTGGATGCCGTCCGGGCGCGCCATCGAGCGCAGCAGCCAGCGGTACGGCTCGATCGAGCAGTGCGCCGTGCTGGGGATCTGGATGGCCTGCCGGTACGCGTGCACCGCCTCCTCGTCCAGCCGGTTCGGACCGGCCCAGGCGTCCAGGTAGCGGCCGACCAGCGCGGCGTCGTCGGCCACCAGGCGGCGTTCCGGTATCCACGGCCGCTGGAAGCCCAGCACGTGCTCGAAGGCGGCCGCCTGGCGGCGGTCGGTCAGCAGGGCCCGGCGCAGGTCCCGGGGGTGCGCGGCGGAGACCACGGTGAGGCTCTGGATCACCGACGGGCGCATCACCGCCGCCACCCAGGCCAGCGTGCCGCCGGCGGCGTGCCCGACCAGGTGCGCCCGGCGTTCGCCGAGCGAGCGGATCACCCCGGTGATGTCCAGGGCGAGGTTGCCCGGGTCGTACCCGCGCGGGGTGCGGTCGCTGCCGCCGATGCCCCGCAGGTCGAGCGCCACCGCCCGGTAGCCGGCCTCGGCGAGCGCGGTCAGCTGGTGGCGCCAGGCCCACCAGTACTCGGGCCAGCCGTGCACCAGCAGCACCAGCGGGCCCGAGCCCAGCTCGGCGATGTGGAACCGGGCGCCGTTGGCCGCGAGGTCGCGGTGCGTCCACGGGCCGCTCTGCCGGACGCTCCAGGCCTCGGCGCCGCCGTCGGGGGCGGTGTCGGGGGTCTCCTCGGCGGGCTCCCCCCCGGGTGCCAGGTCGGGTCCGGAGTCGGCGGACGGCTGCGCGGGCACGGGCTTCTGGTCAAGCGGCATACCGAGAGCGTGTCACATCCGTGCGCCGGACGGCGCCCGGTACTCGCTCCCGGCGGGTCCGGGCGGGCGGCTGTGCGCCGCCACCGGAAGGGCCGTTACGGGATGCGGCCCAGGGCCCGGTCGATCTCCTCCTTGGTGGCCGGGCGCGGCCGGGCGTTCTTCAGCACGTCGGCGGTCTTCTGGGCGCCCTCGATGGTGCGGTGCGGCTTCTCGATCCGCTTGAACGAGCGCCAGGCCATCAGCCCGAGCAGCACCGCGAGCAGCAGGTAGGCGCCGGCCACGATGAGGAACGACCAACCGAGCGACAGGCCCAGCGCGTGGATGCCGAAGGCCGCCGCGGCGCTCAGCATCGGGACGGCGGCCAGCGCCACCACGGCGGCGACGCCCAGCGAGACGCCCCCGGAGACGCCGCGCTTGACGTCCGCCCGGATCTCGGCCTTGGCGAGCGCGATCTCGTCGTGGACCAGTGCGGACAGGTCGGCGGTGGCCGCCGCGAACAGCTGCCCCACCGAACGCTCGCCCTCGTAGGGCGCCCGGCCGTTGCTGGACGGGTCTGCGGCTCCTGCGGGCATCAGCGGTTCTCCTCTGCGGCTGTGCGGCGTGACGCCGCCGCGTGGTGCGGTTCGGGGGGCCGGAGGGGCCCGGAGGCGTCAGTGGACTGTCGACAGCTCAGAATCATGCCCCTACCGGTCAGTCGCACACCACTCCGGGGCCCCGCCGGGGGGACGTGTCCGGGCGCTGCCGGGCCGCTGGCGGGCCTCAGCGGGGCTTCTCCGGCCCCTCGCCGTCGGGCCGAGGGGCGAGTTCGGCGGTCCGGGCCCGCCAGGCCGGGTCGTCCTCCTGGTAGACGTCCGGGACGCCGTCGCCGTCCACGTCCCGGTCCTCCTCCTCGCACAGCTCGCGGTAGTGCCGGTTGCGGAGCTTGAGCAGCACGGTGGCCACCGTCGCGCAGAGCAGCGAGCCGACCAGGACGGCCGTCTTGGAGAGGTCGGCGAGGGCCAGGTCGTCGCGGAACGCCAGTTCGCTGATCAGCAGCGAGACGGTGAAGCCGATGCCCGCGAGCACCGAGACCGCGAACATGTCGGCCCACTTGAGCTTCGGGTTCAGCTCGGCCCGGGTGAACCGGGCGGCCAGCCACGTGCCGCCGAATATGCCCACCGTCTTGCCGACCAGCAGGCCGATGACGATGCCGAGCGGCGTGGCCTGGGTGAACACCTCGCGCAGCGTCGGGCCGGAGATCGTCACCCCGGCGGCGAACAGCGCGAACACCGGGACGGCCAGGCCGGCCGAGAGCGGACGGACCAGGTGCTCGATGTGCTCGCCGGGGGAGTGCTGCTCGTCGCCCTCCCGGTGGCAGCGCAGCATCAGGCCCATCGCGACGCCCGCGACCGTGGCGTGGATGCCGCTCTCGTGCATCAGCGCCCAGTTCACGACGGCCAGCGGCACGAACAGGTACCAGCCGTGCACCCCGCGCCGGTGCAGGAACCAGAACAGCACCAGGCCGGCGAAGGCCAGGCCGAGCGCCCAGAACTTGATGCCGGAGCTGTAGAAGACCGCGATGATCAGGATCGCGATCAGGTCGTCCACCACGGCGAGGGTGAGCAGGAAGGCGCGCAGGGCGGACGGCAGGTGGCTGCCGACCACGGCCAGCACGCCGAGCGCGAAGGCGATGTCGGTGGCGGTCGGGATGGCCCAACCGCTGGGGTGACCGCCGCTGCCCGAGTTGACGAGGGCGAACAGGATCGCCGGCAGCGCGACCCCGCAGACGGCGGCCACCACCGGGAGCAGCGCGGCGCTCGGGGTGCGCAGCTCGCCCGCGACGAACTCGCGCTTGAGCTCGATCCCGGCCACGAAGAAGAAGATCGTCAGCAGGCCGTCCTTGGCCCAGTTGCCGAGGGTGAGGTCGAGGTGCAGCGGGGCGGACGGCCCGACGGTGTAGTCGAGGACGCTCTCGTACGCGTGCGGCCAGACGTTGGCCCAGACCAGTGCGACCACGGCGGCGAGCAGCAGCAGGATGCCGCCGACGGTCTCGGTGCGCAGGGCGTCGGTGATGAACGTCCGCTCGGGCAGGGACAGCCGGCCGAGCAGCTGCCGGCGGCGGGTCGTCGGCTCGTGGACGGGCGGCTGTTCGGTCACGAGGACCTCCTGAGGGGCTGGGAGCGGCAACGGATGCACGTGTGGTGCAGTTGCCGACCAGACTTCCCGGCGCGCCCTGTGACGCTCGGATTCCCGTTCAGGGATCTTGATGCGTCGTTAACAGTCTAGGGGATCGTTCGGGTGACATCCGGATTGTCCTATTAAAGGACTTAAGCCCTGAGGGGTGGTTCTGCACTCCGGAGGAGCAGTGGCACGGCACCCGAATGGCCTAGGCCGCTCGCAGACGGGTGAACGCGGCCCTGCCGTCCCTGTCGTCTCTGTCGTCCCTGTGGTCTCCGTCGCCCTTGCCGTCGGTCGCAGGCGCCGCCCGGCCCCGGCCGCCCCGCTGGCACACCCCGGCGGCCGACCGGAAGCGGGCTTCGGACTCACGGCATCGCTGTGCCCCGGGCGGTGACCACCGCCCGGGGCACGCTTCACCGTGTCGGCCGGCTCAGCCGTTGCCACCCGCCGGCGGCAGCTGGGCCTGGATCTGGCTCATCACCGTGCTGTCGGCGAGGGTGGTGGTGTCACCGACCTCGCGGCCCTCGGCGATGTCGCGCAGGAGACGGCGCATGATCTTGCCGGAGCGGGTCTTCGGCAGCTCGCCGACCACCTTGACCTGCTTCGGCTTGGCGATCGGGCCGAGCGTGCGGCCGACGTGCGCGCGTAGCTCCTCGACCAGCTCCGGGCTCTCGGTGGCGCCGCCGCGCAGGATCACGAAGGCGACGATGGCCTGGCCGGTGGTGGCGTCCGCGGCGCCGACCACGGCGGACTCGGCCACCGACGGGTGGCCGACCAGGGCCGACTCGACCTCGGTGGTGGAGATGTTGTGGCCCGAGACGAGCATGACGTCGTCGACCCGGCCGAGCAGCCAGATGTCGCCGTCCTCGTCCTTCTTGGCGCCGTCACCGGCGAAGTAGCGGCCCGCGAAGCGCGACCAGTAGGTGTCGATGTAGCGCTGGTCGTCGCCCCAGATGGTGCGCAGCATGGACGGCCACGGCTCGGTGAGCACCAGGTAGCCGCCGGAGCCGTTCGGGACCTCGTTGGCCTCGTCGTCGACCACGGTGGCCGCGATGCCCGGCAGGGCGCGCTGGGCCGAACCCGGCTTGGTCTCGGTGACGCCCGGCAGCGGGCTGATCATCATGGCGCCGGTCTCGGTCTGCCACCAGGTGTCCACGATCGGGGTCCTGCCGGCGCCGATGTGCTCGCGGTACCAGATCCAGGCCTCGGGGTTGATCGGCTCGCCGACGCTGCCCAGCACCCGCAGCGAGGACAGGTCGAACTTCGCGGGGATGTCGTCGCCCCACTTCATGAAGGTGCGGATCGCGGTCGGCGCGGTGTAGAGGATCGTCACGCCGTACTTCTGGACGATCTCCCAGAACCGGCCCTGGTGCGGGGTGTCCGGGGTGCCCTCGTAGATGACCTGGGTGGCGCCGTTGGAGAGCGGGCCGTAGACGATGTACGAGTGGCCGGTGACCCAGCCGATGTCGGCGGTGCACCAGTAGACGTCGGTCTCCGGCTTGAGGTCGAAGACCGCGTGGTGGGTGTAGCTGGCCTGGGTGAGGTAGCCGCCCGAGGTGTGCAGGATGCCCTTGGGCTTACCGGTGGTGCCCGAGGTGTAGAGGATGAACAGCGGGTGCTCGGCGTCGTGCGCCTCGGGGGTGTGCTCGGTGGACTGGCGCGCGGTGATCTCGTGCCACCAGACGTCACGGCCCTCGGTCCAGGCGATGTCCTGCCCGGTGCGGCGGATCACCAGGACGTGCTCGACGCCGTCGACCTTGGTGAGCGCCTCGTCGATGGCCGGCTTGAGCGCGGACGGCTTGCCGCGGCGGTAGCCGCCGTCGGCGGTGATGACGAGCTTGGCCTGGGCGTCCTCGATGCGGGAGGCGACGGCGTCGGCGGAGAAGCCGCCGAAGACCACCGAGTGGGTGGCGCCGATCCGGGCACAGGCGAGCATCGCGACGACCGCCTCGGCGATCATCGGCAGGTAGACCGCGACCCGGTCGCCCTTGCGGACGCCGAGCTCCAGCAGCGCGTTGGCGGCCTGCGAGACCTCGTCCTTGAGCTGGGCGTAGGTGATCGAGCGGCTGTCGCCGGGCTCGCCCTCGAAGTGGATCGCGACCCGGTCGCCGAGTCCGGCCTCGACGTGGCGGTCGACGCAGTTGTAGGCCACGTTGAGCTTGCCGTCGGCGAACCACTTGGCGAAGGGCGGGTTGGACCAGTCCAGCGTCTCGGTCGGCTCGACGGCCCAGCTGAGGCGGCGGGCCTGCTCGGCCCAGAAGCCCAGGCGGTCCTCGGAGGCCTGCGCGTACGCGGCCGCGGTGACGTTGGCGGCGGCGGCGAGCTCTGCCGGCGGGGCGAATCGCCGCTCCTCCTTGAGCAGGTTGGCCAGGCTCTCGTTGCTCAACGCGCACTCCTCATCGAGTCATGATCGGAGACGATCCCGTGCGTGGGGATTGTCCCGTGTGTCCCAGCGCACAGCTCACCAGGCGAATGGGGCACTTGACAAGAGCCTCCGGGTAATTGGTGTAGACCTTTGACCGGCAGTCGAACGGACCATCGTACGGCGTACCGCCTCTGGGCGGTGCGCCGTACGACGGCCGGAGGGCCCGCGCCCCGGCCCGCCCGGCGGGGACGCGGGCCCGGCTCTCAGGCGGCCAGCCGGGGGCCGTCCTCGGCGCCGTCGGCGGGAACCCGGCCATCTTCATTCACCCGTTCGGGCGTGTCGCCCGCCGGCGACCCGGTCGGCGGTGCCCCTGGCGCTGCCCGGCCGGCCGTGGTTCCGGCCGCTGCCGTCCCGATGCGCGCCTCGATCGGACTGAACGTCCCCTCGGCCCGGTCGAGCACGTAGGCCTGGGCGGTCGCGAAGTCGAAGTACATCCCGACCAGTCGCAGGGTGCCCTCCTCCACCCGGCGCTCCACGGCCGGGTTGGCCAGCAGCTGGTCCAGCTGCTGGACCACGTTGGTGATGCAGAGCTGCTCCACCAGGTCCACCACCGGCCGCGCGTCGAACCCGGCGGGGATCCGGCGGAGCCGGTCCAGCGAGCCGCGGCCGTTGCGCAGCCAGCGGGCCAGCGGGGTGGGCGGCCCGGGGCGCTCGTGCACGCCGTCCAGCAGGGCCTTCATCGCGCCGCAGCCGGAGTGGCCGCAGACCGTGATCGAGCCGACCTCCAGGACCTCGACCGCGTACTGCACCGCGGCCGCCACCGAGTCGTCGGCCGCGCCGGGCTCGTACGGGGCCGGCACCAGATTGCCGACGTTGCGGACGGTGAACAGGTCCCCCGGGCCGCTGTTGGTGATCATGCTGGTGACCATCCGGGAGTCCGCGCAGGTCAGGAAGAGCTGGGAGGGCGTCTGCCCCTCCCGGGCCAGCCGGGCGAGTTCGGGCCGGATCAGCGGGGCGGTGTGCTGCTGGAACACCCGGACGCCGTCCAGCAGTCGGCCGTGTGGGTCCTCCTGCTGCTCGATGCAGTGGTGGCCGACCCAGGGCGTCCAGGCCCGGCAGCGGTGCGGACCGGGTGAACTGCCCGCCCGGACGGTCCCGTCGGGGTCGAGCACCTCGTCGTCCCTGCGGCGCGTCACCATCGAGACCCGGCCGCCCGCGGCCTGGTGGCCCGTCCGCCAACTGTGCAGCGTCTCGTACGCGGCGTGGTCCAGGAAGGAGCCGTCGTGGACCACGGTGACCTCGGAGCCGGAGGGGATCCCGGCCAGCGCCCGGCTCAGCCGGGGCACGGCGGTGAAGGTGAGCGGCCCGTGCGTCTGGACGGTGACCGCGCCCGCCGGGCCGGCCAGCACGTCCACGTGGGCGCGGGTCAGCCGGTAGAGCGCGAGCAGCACGGCGGTGCCGGCGCCGAGCGCGACGCCCCACAGCACGCCGAGCGCCACCACGGCGAGCACGGTGGTCAGGTAGACCGGGAACTCGCGGTGCCGGTGCACGTTGCGGATGTGCGCGAAGCTCACCATCTGCAGCCCGACCACCAGCACCAGCGCGGCCAGCGCGGCCAGCGGGATCCGGCGCAGCCCGCCGGTCAGCGCCAGTGCGGCGGCGAGCACCCAGACGCCGTGCAGCACCGAGGACCACCTGCTCTGGCCGCCGGCCCGCACGTTGGCGGTGCTGCGGACGGCGCCGCCGGCGACGGGCAGCCCGCCGACCAGCCCGCTGACGATGTTGGCCAGGCCCTGGCCGCGCAGTTCGCGGTCGAGGTCGCCGGTGCGGCGGGACATCCGGTCGACCGCGACGGCGGACAGCAGCGACTCCACGCTGGCGACGGCGGTGACGGTCAGGACGGCGGCCAGCACTCCGGCCAGCGGGCCGTGCGGCAGCGCGGGCACGAGGGCGTGCGGCTGCCAGGCGGGCAGCCCGATGTGGGCGAGCCGCAGGTCCAGGGCCAGGGCGAGCGCGGTCGCGGTGGCGACGGCGGCCAGCGGGCCCGGCACCTTGGCCAGCCTGGCGCCGAACTCGCCCGCGCGGCCGGGGAGCCGACCGAGTCGGGGCCAGCCCAGCAGGACGGCCGCGGTCACCGATCCGGCCAGCAGCGCGGGCGGGTGCGGCCCGGCCAACTGGCCTGGCAGCGCGAGGAGGTTGGCGATCGCGGAGCTCTGCGGGGAGCCGCCGAGGACGACGTGCAGCTGCGCGATGGCGATGGTGAGCCCGACCCCGGCCAGCATGCCGTGCACGATGGCGGGCGAGACGGCGAGCGCGGTCCGGGCCACCCGGCGCACGCCGAGCAGGAGTTGGAGCAGCCCGGCGGCCAGGGTGATGGCGCAGGTGGCCCGCCACCCGTACTGGACGATCAGTCCGGCGGTGATCACGGTCAGCGCGGCGGAGGGGCCGCTGACCTGGAGCGGGGTGCCGCCGAACAGCCCGACGACGATGCCGCCGACGGCCGCGGCGGCGAGGCCGGCGGTGAGCGGGGCGCCGGTGGCGAGTGCGATGCCGAGGGAGAACGGCACGGCGATCAGGAAGACCACCAGGGAGGCTGAGAGGTCCTGGGCCCAGCGGGCCTTGGTGCCGGGGCCCGGTGGCGCGTGGTCGGTGGTGTCGGAGGCGATGGGGGCGCTGGAGATGTCGAGGGTCATTGTCTTCCCGTCTGTCCGGGGGAACGAACGCAGTCAGGTCCGGCGGTGAGTCCGGGGTGGGGCTCCGGGGCGGATCGGCTGTCGTGGGTCGCGACGGTGTGGCGGGATGGCGTGGGCGCGGCGGGGAGTGCGGGTGTCACCGGCCGGACCTCGACCATCAGGGCCCGCCAGGGACCTGGGCGAGGTGCGGGACGTCTCGCCGAGGGCCGTCGGGACGGACCATCAAGACTCGGTAAACCGAGGGTAATGAAAGCTTTGCACAGCGTCATTCCGGGAGGGAAGGGGAAAACCCCCCGATTCACCCCATTGGGTGGTGTTCGAACCGCTGGGAATCTGCTGGCGGAGCCGGGGACGGCCGGGCGTTCGGTGGCGCCGGGCGGTCCGGACGTGCGGAACGGGCCGTGGCCCTCCCCGGGGAAGGGGGGAGGGGGCCGGCCCGTTCGGGCGGTGCGGCGGGAGGGGCGCGCCCCCGCCGGGGCG